>JBEEGD010000517.1:0-2584 GCA_041166685.1 Acidimicrobiaceae bacterium
GGTGTTGCATGTGGAGAGCCAGCCGCGCGGTGACCGGCCCGATTTTCCGCCACAAGGCGACCCTGCCGCAGTGAACAACATCGACGAGCGCTCGACGGCGGCGAACGGCAGCGGGGCCGCCGCCGGATATCCGCCGATGTATTACTTCCCGGCCGCGGTGCTGTACGAGGTGTCGTCTGGCCCGCTCCTGCACCGGATCGAGGTGATGCGGCTTTGGAGCATCGCTCTGGGCGTCGTTGCCGCATGGCTGACGCTCCTCATCGGTCGCCGTCTGTTCCGCGGGCACGAAGCCGCGGCGGTCGCGCTGGCGGTCGCGTGCCTCGTCCAGCCGGAGCTGAGTCAGCAGACGGCGGTGGTGAACAACGACGCACTCGTCATCGCGGCGGGCGCGGCGTGCCTGCTGGCCGCATTGGACTTGACCCGCCCTTCCGGCCGTCGCTCGCGGTGGCTGTGCGGGCTCGCGGGTGCGGCGCTCGGCATGGCGATGTTCAAGTCGTTCGGCGTGGTCTTTGCGCCGGTGCTCCTCCTTGCATGGCTCATCGGACGGGCGCGAACGCCGAAGCCCGAGCGGATTCGGCTGTGGCGGGAAGTCGGCCAAACCGTGGCGGGCATCGGCGTGACCCTGGGCGCGTGGATGGCGTACGCCGCGGCCTTCGGCTTTCATGGCGCGTCGCTCGCCGACATCAATCCGAGCCCAGGGCCGAAAGACCTTCGGACGTACCTCCACGTGCTCCGACGGCACTGGTTCCACCAGCTCCGCGTGAACTGGATCGATCAGCTCTGGGGCGACTTCTCGTACGTCAATACACCGTTCCCGACCTGGGTGCAAGGAACGATCCTCGTCATCACGCTGCTCACGATCGCGCTGGTCATCGCATGGGCCGCGAAGACGGGGCTGGCGTTCTTGCGGGCGCGTCGAAGGACCGCGGCGGGTGTTCGCGACGAGCCGGGTGTCGACCACACCGCGAACATGGTGGTGTGCATCGCGGCCATCGCGGCCACGTTCGCGTTCTTCCTCATCGCCGGGTACCTCAACTACCACCGGACGGGCAGAAACGACCTCATCCAGGGGCGATACGCGTTGATGCTCCTCCCGGCCATCGTCGCGCTGCCCGCACTCGCACTGCGGACGCTTCGACCGCGGATCAGCGCGCTGGTCCCGACGCTCGTGGCGGCCGGCGCGCTCGTCATGCTGAACATCGGCGGCGTCGCCCTCGTCGTCGAACGCTTCTACCTGTGATCTGTCGGTTGTTTGCCACCCATACGGTGGCGAACGACCGACAGAAGCAGATGGTCACGCAGTTGCGGCGGCACGCGGAGCAGGAAGCCGCCGAACGCACGTAGGCGCGTCAGGACGATGGCGCCTCGCGGCCGCCTTCCCCGCAACACCGGGGCGACGACGTCGCGCCGCACATACGAGAGCGTGCTCAACACGAACCAGACGGTGGCGGCCGCGCTCACGCGCAATGGGGCGTGGCGAGCCAAGACGAGCAGCCGATTGCGCTCATTGAAGTAACGCGCCATCGCGGAGTCCTGCAATGCGGTCGCGGCGTGAACGTGACGCACAGTCGAGTCGGGGACATAGCGGTACCGCCAGCCGCGGCGACCTCCGCGCCATGACAGCTCGAGGTCCTCGTAGTAGAGAAAGAGTCGCTCGTCGAACAGGCCGACATCGCGCAAGTACTCCGCGCGCAGCAACACCGCGCCCCCGCTCCACGCAAAGACGTCTTCGGGAAGGGCGTACTGCCCCTCGTCGGGCTCGAGCCAGCCGCGATCCGCCGCGTAGTGGTTCTCGAGCAGCACGGAGCCGACGTTGTTGATGAGGTCGATGTCGTCACCAGCCAGCGCGACCTCGTACCGATGGCGGCCACGCCGCACCTCGAGCATTGTCCGCGCCTCCCCGCTGCGAACTTCCACGCGCTTGTCCCTGGGCGAGTCGAGCACCAACTCGCAGGTGAGATGCGCGGCGCTGTCCATCGACGTCGGAACGAACATCGTCGCTTCGGGCAGGGACCATCGGACGTCATGCAGCCCATCTCGCTCCGGCTCGTAAAAACCCGGACCGAAGCGTGGAGCCCCCGAGGCGCCTGCAGGAGGGATCACCTCGACGACGGCGACACCGAGCGAACGCCGGTCCGCTGGGCGAGGCGGCTCGGAGGCCGTGACGAGATCGAGACGTCGATACCGACCCTCGAGCAACATCTTCGGGCTGGCGGCTCCGAGATCAGGATCGGCGCGCAGCGCCTCGACCAGCGGATCGAGCCAGCCCTGCGAGACGGTGACGTCGTTGTTCACGAGCGCCACCAGATCGACGCCCTCCAGATCGCGGAGCGCGAGATTGTTGCCGCCCGCGAAGCCCTTGTTCTCCTGGGATCTGACGATTCGAACCTCGGGAAATCCGCGTTCGACGAGCTCGACCACTCCGTCGGTGGAGGCGTTGTCCACGAGCACCACGGGGGCCTCGTGCCGGGGCAGGCTCGCCAGGAGGTCGTCGCGGCGGTTGCGGCTGGCCACCACGACGGTCACGTCGGGTCGGGGTGCGGGAGATCGGTCGGTCGCGGTGGGCGGGCTCACGACCGTCCGG
>JBEEGD010000518.1:0-8474 GCA_041166685.1 Acidimicrobiaceae bacterium
GCCTATCCACACGTTGGGCGGCGAGCGAACGAACATCACGTTCTACACAGGTGTACGCGTGAATGACCGCTGGCGGGTCGGGGAGATCGACGGTGGGTGGGACGTGATGAAAGTTGCGCTCGCCTTCGAGCGCAACCCCTTGGCCCTGGCTGACGGTATGCGCCTGCTCGACCAAGCCGTCGCGTGGGCCACGTCTGCCGGCCGGCTCGACGATCCACTCATCGGCGAGCGGTTGGCGCGTCTGGCGACCGACGTCGAGGTTGGTCGGCTACTTGCTCGCCGCATGGTGGAGATCGCGGTTGCGGGTGGGCTGCCCGTGGTGGAGGGCTCGATCGCCAAGCTCTGGACCTCCGAGGCGCTCGTCCGCAACGCGGCCGCGCTGCTCGAGGTCATCGGACCGGCTGCCGTGCTCCAAGACGGCGAGTTGGCGTGGGCCGAGAGGGCCCACCGCCACGCGGCGGTCACCACGATCTACGCCGGAACAAGCGAGATTCAGCGGTCGATCATCGCCGAGCGCGGCCTCGGCCTTCCGAGGGCCCGATAGGCGAGGATCTCGATCTCCCACGTCATTGTGATCGCGCATACGGTCGACGGCCGTGGACGACTTCGAAACCATCCTCTATGACGTTGCAGACGGGGTTGCGACGGTGACACTGAACCGCCCTCAGGTGCACAACGCCTTCAACCAGCAGATGCAGTCCGAGTTGCGGACCGTGTGGCGCACATTGCGCAGGGAAGACGAGGTTCGCTGCATCGTGCTCACGGGCGCAGGGTCCAAAGCCTTCTGCGCGGGCATCGATCGTGAAGAGACGATGGGCCATTGGTCCTCCGAGGCGGATGTCGCATCCCAACGGGGCGACACCGGATACGCGTCGGCGACACCCTGGCACTTCGATGATCCCGGCGAGAACATCGGCCCGAAGACGAATGACTTGTGGAAGCCGGTGATCGCCGCGGTGAACGGCATGGCGTGCGCTGGCGCCTTCTATCTCCTCGGCGAGGTCGACGTCGTGATCGCCGCCGAGCACGCGACGTTCTTCGATCCCCACGTCACCTACGGGATGACCGCGGGTTTCGAGTCCATGCACTTGCTGCAGAAGATGCCATTCCACGAGATCATGCGCATCGCGCTGGCCGGTGCGCATGAGCGCATGTCCGCAGCGCGGGCGCTGGACATTGGCTTTGTCACCGAGGTGGTCGGAGCCGAGGAACTCGGCGAGGCGGCGCAGCGCTTTGCCGCCATCGTCGCCTCGGCCCCCGCGACCGCGATCCAAGGCACCGTTCGATCGCTGTGGGCTGCCCGAGAACTCTCGCGGCACCAAGCGTTGGACATGGCGAAAGTGATCGTGCGCCTGGGCTCCGACCCCGCCGCGTTGTTCGAGGGTCAGCAACGGTTCGAGACGCAGGGCCGCGTTGACTGGCGGATGCGCTAGCCAGTCGCGCGCTGAGCCGGCGACCCGCTCTTCGGCGCGGTCGAATTGGCCAACCACCTCAACCGAAGAGCGCCCTTAACGCCGAGAGGTCGACCTTGCCGGTTGACATTATGGGGAGGTCGCCCTCCACGAGCAGGCGAAAGTGCCTCGGCACTTTGTAGGACGAGAGCCGTTCGCGGGCTGACGACTCGAGCTCGATGATCTCGACAGACGCATCGTCCTCTTGCACGATTACGGCCGCCACGTCGTCTCCTCGATCGCCGGCCGGTACGCCGAAGACGTAGGCGTCCCGAACGCCCGGAATCTCACGCAAGACGGCCTCGACTTCGGCGGGCGCGATATTCGAGCCACCCGACTTGATCATTGCGGTCATGCGCCCGCCGAACCGAAGGAAGCCGTCGCAGTCGAACGAGCCAAAGTCGCCAGTGGCGTACCAACCGTCAGGAGTGAACGTGTCATGTCGCTCCTGCTTATAGAGCTCCGACATGAGGAAGGCTCCCCGGACCAGCAGCTCGCCTTCATCGCTGCGCGCAATTTCAACCCCCGTCTCCGGATCGACCACACGGTGCTCCATTCCGGGAATCGGTCGCCCGAAGGTCCCCGGTCGGGGTTCGGGCGGAGGCAGGTGTGGATCGTCGGTACTGGTGTGAGGACCGCCCGTCTCCGTCATGCCGAGCGGCGTCGACACGAAGTCCCCCACGCTCGGCCGGAGTTCCGGCGGCAGAGCTTTCAGCAGTGAGCCGCCGCGCACTGTGCTCAGGTCGCGTTCCGGGAACGACGGATGATCTGCCATCGCGCGGGCAGCGTTTGGCCAGCATGCAACCTGTGTGACCCGTTCGCGCTCGACAAGGTCCAGCGCCTCGCCGGGTTCGAACCGCTCTTGGACGACGGCGGCGGCACCGGACGTGAGCGCCGTGAGCACCACCATCGTCATCCCACCAACCCAGAAGAAGGGCAAGGGGGAATAGATCCTGTCCTGCGAGGTGAGCCCGCTCCGTTCTCCTAGGAGCGCGGCATGGCGCACAAGCGAACCATGGGTGTGAATCACGGCCTTTGGTGCGGCAGTCGCACCGGACGTGCTGATCAGCGCGAGCGCATCTGCCGGGCAGACTTCGCGTTGTGCGTCGAGCACGACAGCACGCCGTACGGAACGGTGCAAGCGGGCAGACCACCGGGGCGATGCGTCGTTCACGTGCGCCCAACGGAGGAACGGGGAGCACTCGAGCTCGAGCTCGGGATCGCTCCTATCGAGGCCGGGGAGTGCTTGCTCGAGTCGCATACTCAAGTCGACATCACCGAACGAGGCGGTGAGCAGAAGTCCGTGGACGTCAGCGTGGCGTATGGCGTGTGTCAGCTCGGCACCGGGGGAAAATGTTGACAGCGGAACCGTCAGAGCGCCGATTCTCGCGGCAGCTAGCCATGCGACTACCCACGACGGACGGTTCGGAAAGAGGAGACCCAACCGCGTTCCCTTGCCGACTCCGAGCGCCAGCAGCCGCCCGGCAAGCTCGAGACTCTGCTCGTCGGCCTCC
Source organism: Acidimicrobiaceae bacterium (assembly GCA_041166685.1). GTDB lineage: Bacteria > Actinomycetota > Acidimicrobiia > Acidimicrobiales > JACDCH01 > DASUCS01. The sequence goes on from JBEEGD010000518.1 coordinate 2,966, forward strand.
CCGAAGCTGAGACGAAAGTCTGGCCCGACCAAGAAGTCGTTGCTCGAATCGCGGGCGCGAGCATGCAGCGCAGCGGGGATACTCGCGGGAAGATGCGCCAGCGAACTTGGAATGCCTGATCGTCGAAGGGGCAGCTCGGGAATGTGGACGCCTTGCGCGAGCATCAATCGCTCGCCGCTCCATCGTCACGCAGCGATGATTCCGCCATCGTGAAAGCGTATTCTGCTGCCCGCGACACGATCAACGCCGGACCCGACCGTCGACACCGAGGCCGACCGCAACATCGGCGTCGGTGACGCGCGAGGTCGACTCGTCGGGCAACGTGAGCTCAGGTCGTCCTATCCGGAGGTGTGACGGCGCGGCCGTGCTGCGCGATCTCGACGAAGGCGTCGAGCGCCGCCGGATCTCGTAGCGCGTCACGACTTGCGACCTCCTCCGCGTCGGCGCCGGCGAGGATGCGCTTGATCGGGATCTCGAGCTTCTTGCCTGACAACGTAGTTGGGATCGCGGGAACTAGGTGCACCTCATCGGGCACGTGTCGCGGGGAAAGCGCGCGTCGCAGCGCCGCTCGCACCGCGTTGGTCGGATCGTGGTCGGCGACGACGAACAGGACGAGACGATCACCGTCCTCGAGATGGACCACAAGCGAATCGGCGACGCCATCGATCGACTCGACGACCCCGTATATCTCGGCGGTGCCGATGCGGACGCCGCCGCGGTTCAACGTCGCGTCGCTCCGACCGGTGATCACAACGCCACCGTGCTCCGTGAACTCGACCCAGTCGCCGTGCGTCCACACTCCCGGGTGCGCTTCGAAGTATGCAGCGCGATACCGCGATCCGTCCGCGTCACCCCAGAACGCGACGGGCATCGAGGGCATGGGTTCCGTGATCACCAACTCTCCGTCGATTGAGTCGACGGCGACACCGAGGTAGCGGCACGAGATCTCTCCCGCGCGAACGGGCACCACCGGGCAGCCGCCGACGAACGCCGAACACACGTCGGTCCCGCCGCTGATCGACGAGAGCAATACGTCGGGCTTCACCGCGTCGTACACCCATCGGAACCCGTCGGCCGGCAGGGGAGCGCCCGTCGACCCGACAGCGCGCAGCGTCGTGAGGTCGTGGTCATGCCCAGGCGTGAGACCGAGCTTGCGGCACGCCATCAAAAACGGGGCGGATGCGCCGAACCACGTCAGCCGCTCGGCTTCACACAACCCCCACAACGTGTCGAGTGTCGGATGTCCGGGGTCACCGTCATAAAGGACGATCGTTGCTCCAACCAACAGACCCGAAACGAGATAGTTCCACATCATCCACCCAGTGGTGGTGAACCACGAGAAACGGGACGACGGTCCGAGATCGGCATGGAGCGTAAGCACCTTCAAGTGCTCGAGGAGGATGCCGCCGTGTCCGTGCACGATCGCCTTCGGCAGTCCGGTCGTTCCCGACGAGTAGAGCACGTACAGCGGATGTGCGGGATCGACACGTTCGAAGACGAGGTCGCGGTGGATCGCGACGAGCTCGGCCCACTCGTCCGACGGCCGCAGGTACGGGACGTGGACGACGTGCTCGACCGAGGGCAGCGCCGCGCTGATGGCCTCGACCTCGTCACGCCGGTCGATCTCCCTCCCTCCGTACCGGTAACCGTCGACCACGAGCAGCACCTGCGGGTTCACCTGCGCGAGGCGATCGAGCACTGCCTGCACGCCAAACTCCGGAGCACAGGACGTCCAAACGGCACCAACCGAGGCGGTCGCGAGGAACGCGACCACGGCTTCAGGGATATTCGGGAGGTACCCCGCGACGCGATCTCCCTTTTCGACCCCGAGCCGACGCAGCCCAGCGGCGCAGCACGCGACCTGTTCGCGCAACTCGTCCCACGACAGCGATCGTCGGTCTCGCGTCTGCGACACGCCGACGACTGCCTCCGCTCCGTCGGCCCGCAACGCGTGCTCGGCGTACGAGAGGGACGAACCCTCGAACCACCGCGCCCCCGGCATGTCGTGCGCCGACAGGACTCTTTCGTACGAGCCGATGACGTTGCAGAAGGACCACACGGCTGCCCAAAACTCCTCGAGCTCGTCCACCGACCAACGCCACAAGTCGTCGTAGGACGCGAACCCGTTTTGACGCATGAAGCGCTCGATCGTGGAAGCGTTGTCGAGCGTCGGCTGCCACAGCACCTCTCCCGGTGCGGCGCTACGGCGTGTCGAGGTCGGCTCGTCCATTGAGGGGAAAAGTCTGCACTGCGTAGGAGGGCGTCCCGTCAAAATGATTCAGCTGTTGAGCGAGTTTTGCAGCGCGGCTACGACAGTCGCCCACAGCTCTATCCCCTGAGCTACGGGGGCTATGTTGTGTTTGCGCTGGTCAGACCGAGGACTGATGATCCTATCGACGGACCCTTCGATGACTCGCGCACCAAGGTATGTCCTGGTCAAGAGACAGAGACCGATGCTCAAACGCGGGGCACGCGGGCACCCGCTTGCGAAGACCGCCGAAGGTCCCGGGCTCCATGAACGCCGCGTGAATGAACCACGACGCGGGTACTGCGGTCGACGTGGACTGCACGTAGCGCGGCGTTTCGCAGTCCGACATGGCAACGAAAAGTGGGTCTGGTCGACTGCGACGCATGGCGGCACCGAATGTCCCGGCCGTCAAGCGCGCCGGCCTGCCGGTCGATTTCGACCGGCTCACCGCCGAGGGCGACGACTGGTTGACGCCCGAGGACCGTTACGCCCTGAAGACCTACGGCGTGTGCGCGCAGGCACAGCCTGGAGTGTTCATGATCCGCGTGCGACTTCCGGGCGGGCGGCTCGAGCCTGACCAGGCTCATGGGATCGCCGACCTCGCTGATGCGCACGGTCATCGCTGGGTGCATCTGACGACGCGCCAGAACATCGAGCTCCATCATGTTCCCGCCCAATCCGTGGCCTCGGTGCTCTTCGCTACGGAGTCGCTGGGTCTCACGAACCGCTCGGCGTGTGGGCACACGCTGCGCAATGTGATGGCGTGTCCTGACGCGGGAGTCGGCCTCGACGAGCCCTTTGACTGTGGGCCAGACGCCCGCGCCGTGTCGGCGGCGATCATCGGTCGGTCGGCTGAACTCAACCGTGTGCTTCCGAGCCGCATCAACATGGCGTTCGGCGGTTGCCCGGCCTGTGCCGAGCACGCGCGGTTGAACGACGCTGGCTTCGAGTCCGTGGTAGTCGACGGCGAGGCCGGGTACCGGCTGTGGGCGGGTGGCAGCCTCGGCACGATGCCGTTCCTCGCGGTGCTACTCGCCGACTTCGTGCCACGCCGAGCGGTTGTCGCCGCGGCCCTCGCGCTGACCGAGACGTTCGTCGACCTCGGCGACTTGGACAATCCCAAGAAGGGGCGCATGAAGTTCGTCCTCGAGGGTTTGGGTGAGGACGCTTTCCGTCGTGCGTGGGAGGAGCGGCTCGAGCGCCTCCGTGACGCGACGGAGTGCGTGCCCGAACCGGTGGACGTGCCCGCCGCCGGGGATCTTCCGGAAAGCATGCATCACCGCCCGGTGGGCGGCTGGGGGCTGGGCGTGCGGCCTCAGCGCACGCCCGGTCTCGCGCTGGTCACTGTCAACGTCACGCTGGGCGATCTAACGGGCGACGAGCTGCGCGCGCTCGCCGACATCGCAACCGTCGGAGATGGGTTCCTGTGGACCACCCGCAACCAGAACATTCAGTACCGCGACGTGCCCGTAGCGGGAGTCGAGACGCTGCGCGCCGAGCTCGCCGCCCTCGGCCTCGGATTGGATGGTGCCGACACGTCGGTGGATGTGCGCGCCTGCACCGGCTCGGCCGTGTGTTCGCTCGCGATCTCCGCGGCCCCGTCGGCCGGCCTTCGGATCGCGGCCAGCCCGCTGCTCGCTCGCAATTCGTCGTTGCGAGTGCACGTGAGCGGCTGTCCCAACAGTTGCGCGCAACATCAGGCGGCCGACATCGGATTGGCCGGGGCCAAGGTGCGCATCGCCGGCGTCACCCGCGTCGGCTACACGGTCTTCGTCGGCGCGGATCTTCTGAACCGACGGGTCGCTGAGCCAATCGGGCGGGTCGCCGATGAGGACGCCGAGGCGGTCGTCTCGGGGATCATCGGGACATGGGAGGCATTGCGCCACACCGGCGAGCGCTTGGTCGACACGCTGGATCGCGTCGGTGCCGACGCGTTTGGCGCCCACATCGCCGCGATCGCGTCTGGATTCGAAGCCGGTCCCGAGCCCGTGCTCTTGCCGGTGCCGGCCGTGACCGATCCCGCCACCGCCGCCTAAGAAGCGAGCGGTCCGGCGTCCGCAACGACGGGGCAGCCTGTCTCCGTCGCGCGTACCAACCAGCCCCGCCGGGTGACGACGTCAACGCTCAACCCGATGGGGCGCAACGTCTTGCGGAGACGGGAGATGCCCTGGTCGACGGTCGGATCATTGCAGTTGTCGGCCCACACCCGATGCCGAAGGGCGGTGCGTGACACGACCGCACCGGGTCGTTCGGCCAGAACGGTGAGCAGCGTCCGCTCCACGTCGGTCAGCGCGATCTGTTCTTTGGCAGTCCACACCACGGCCCCGTGGAGTACGAACTCGTTGTCACCGGCACGCAGGTGACGGTGGCGGGCGTGCAGGTCACGCGTCAATATGCGCACCATCAGGCCGAGGCGACCGCGTTGCGGTGTGCACCGTTGCTCGAACCCGACGACGGCTGCCGCCTCTTCGGTGATCGGGCCGACACACGCGGCGAGGACCGTGGACGACAAGGCGAGCCGGAGCTCGGCACCGATCCCGGTTCGGTCGGCGAGGTCCGCCAACGTCCGCACGGCCGCCGCGCTGGTGAATGTGACGGCATCGAGCTGCCCCGCCACCACCTGGCTGAGCAGCTGATGAGCCGGATCCAAGCAGTCCGCGGTCGTCCATCGGTAGATCGGCACCGAGATCACCTCGGCGCCTGCACGCGTGAGGCGATCGACCGCCCACGGCACGTCCTCGCCGTAGAGCTGCAGCGCGATCCGCTGGCCGTTGACGCCGTCCGCGACGAGTCCGTCGACAAGGCGATCCAACCGTTCGGTCGGTTCGTTGTCGGTACTCGGTAGACCGACTCCGAGCAGCGCAGCCGCGGCCTTCGGTCCCCGCGCCACGATGCGGGCCGAGCCGAGCGTGTCACGGAGCTCGCCATCGATTCCCCAGCTCTCCGTCGCCGCGAACCAGCTGCGAATTCCGATCCCGGTCGTGGCCACGACGAGGTCGGGCGGACGCGAAAGGAGGATGTCCGTCGCGTCCCTCAGCCGGCGATCGTCGTCGAATGGGCGCGTACACACCACGGGTGCGAGCAGGACGTCGGCGCCGCGGCGACGCAACAGCTCGGCTTGTTCCTCGGCGCGCCGGTACGCGGTGACACCGATTCGAAACCCGCTGAGCGGCGCCACGCGTTCGCACGGCGCAGGGCCGTGTCCCATGACCCCGAACGTTGCACGTGAAGGTTTCCGGGCTGTTCGCGCTCCATTGCCGC
>JBEEGD010000519.1:0-2884 GCA_041166685.1 Acidimicrobiaceae bacterium
CGAGGAAGAGCGCCGCTTGTCCGGCACCGTTGCCCCCGCCGACGACGGTCACCGGGCCGTCTGCGCACGAGCGAGCTTCGAGCTCGGTGGCGGCGTGGAAGATGCCGGCGCCGACGAACTCGTCCCAGCGCTCCAGCGTGAGCGAGCGATAGCGCGCTCCCGAGGCGACGATCAAAGCGCGCGTCGGGATGTCTGTGCGGTCGGCGAGCACGGCGCGCAGATGCTCGTCGCACTCGAGTGCCACGATTTCGCAAGGTGCTGAAAGCCGCGTTCCGAACTTGAGTGCTTGCGCCTCGGCGCGCTCGGTGAGCTCGGCTCCGCTGATGCCCGACGGAAAGCCAAGGTAGTTCTCGATCCGGCTGCTCGTTGCAGCTTGGCCGCCGGGGCCAACGGAATCGAGCAAGACGGTGGTGAGCCCTTCGGAGGACGCGTAGACCGCTGCCGCCAATCCCGCAGGACCTGCGCCGACGACCGTCACGTCGACCGAATCGCCTGTGTCGATGCCCCGGTATGACAGCCCGAGCGTTTCCGCGAGCTCCCCCGGCGTTGCCCGTGTCAGTACTCGGTCGGGCATCAGTGCCGCGGGCAAGTCGGAGGTCGTCAGCGACGCTGCCGCGATCAACGATTGCCCGGCAACGGAGTCGGCGTCGAACCAGAGGTGCGGGAGTCGTCGCCTTGCGGCGTATGTGCGCAGGGCGAGCGAGGCCGAGTCCATTGCGCTGCCGACGAGCTCGAGCCCGCGGGATGCGCTGGTGTGAGTGAGCACTTCACGCCGGGCTCGGAAGGCCTCGAGCAGAATGTCCGAGAGCTCAGTGTCCTCGGCCATCAACTGGCGGAAGCGCGCAGGCGCGATCCGGTGCACGCGACCCTCGTCGACGACTCGAGCAAGCAGGTAGACGGCCTGGCCGGTCAGCATGTTGAGCTCACCGAGGAATGAGCCGGGACCGAAGGTGACGAGAGTCTCCTCAGGCCCGTCGTGTGTCGCCGGCTGGACGATCTCGACCGTCGCATCGTCGGTGACGATCAAGTCGTAGGTGCCGTCGCCGGGGCCGTAGAGCACGTCACCGACCTCGACTGTTTGCGGCGTTCCATAGGAGCGCAGGCGCTTGAGCTGAGCATCGCTCAACCGAGGAAAAGCAACTGGATTCGTGACTACGCTCTCGGACTCGATCCCTGCCACCTCGTCACCTTTCAACGCCACGGCGAACCATGGATCGGCTCGACCTTAAACGTAGTTCACTGCGGTTTGCCGCTCTCCGCCCAGCGCTGGAAGAGGTCGACCTGGGCCTCGGGCCACGCGCCGTCGCACGGCATGGTGCCGGCCCGCAGGCGGGCCAGAATGGCGTCGGCGTGTCGGCTGACGTCGTCGTGGGACCAGAGATCGAAGGCGGCCTGCATCGATTCGCGGTCGAGTGGGCGGAACAGGGGCTTGACGTCGGTCTCGAAGCTCACGGCGTCGTTGGTCACGATCGCTCCTTTCGGGTCGGCGCGCGCTTACTCGGGAAGCATCATCGCAATGCCGCGATCAAGGTCGCCGCTTCGAAGCCGCCGAGATGGACGACGCCGTCGATGAACAGCGCTGGTGTGCTGGACGCGAGTGGGGGCGGATCGCATCCGCCACTGGCTAGGCGACTACGCCAGGAGTTCGCGTACGCGTGGGATGACCTGCGTGCCGTACAGCTCGAGGTTGGTCATCAGATCATGGTTCGTGAGACCGACCATGCCGTACTTCAGCTCGAAGCGGTTCGCACCGAGAATGCTGAGATTCTGCGCGATCTTCTGCGCGACGGTCTCCGGTGAACCGACGTAGAGAGCTCCCTCCGGCCCGACCTCCCGCATGAACGACTCCTTGGTCGGGATCGCGAAGCCGCGGATCTTGCTGAACCGGCGGAGCACCTCCAGATAGCGCGGCCAGAACGCTTCGCGGGCTGCTTCGTCGGTCGCGCCGACGTGACCGGGCGCATGCACTCCAACCGGAAGCGGGTCTCGCCCGAAGCTCTCAAGCGCCTCGCTGAAAAGCCGCGAGAAAGGTTCGAAACGCGCCGGAGGCCCGCCGATGATCGCGAGCATCAGCGAGAAGCCGTAACGCGCGGCGCGAATCACCGACTGGGGGCTGCCGCCCACGCCGATCCACACCGGGAAGGGCTCGCCTTCGAGGTGCGGCACGACGTTTTGGTCGAGGAGCGCAGCGCGCGTCTTGCCTTGCCACGTGACGGGTCCGCCTTTGAGCAGTTCGGCGAAGAGGTTGGTCTTCTCTTCGAAAAGGTCCTCGTAGTCGGCGAGGTCGTAACCGAAGAGCGGGAACGAGTCGATGCTTGACCCGCGTCCAAGGATGACTTCTGCACGACCGCCGGAGACTGCGTTGAGCGTGGAGAAGCGTTGAAACACGCGGACAGGATCGTCCGAGCTCAACACGGTGACGGCCGACCCGACGCGAATGCGCGGCGTGCGCGCGGCGATCGCGGAGAGCACGACGTCGGCGGCGGATAGTGGGAAGTCGTCGGTGTGGTGCTCGCCGATCCCGAAGAAGTCGATTCCGACCTGGTCGGCAAGGACACCGTGCTCGACAAGGTCGCGGATCAATTGCGCATGTGAAAGCGGCTGGTCGTTCTCGTCATGGGTCAGATCGCCGAAGGTGTCGACGCCGAGAACAAGCGGGAACGGTTCTGAAGGTGCTGTGGTCATGGGACGGTGCTCCTTTGTGCGGCTTTGGCGGGCAATGCTCGTTCGAACTCGGTTCGGCTCACCGAGCTCGACCGCGGCCCTAGCGGATGCGACGACAGACCGCGTGAGCGACGGCCGCCACATGAATGATCGATCTCAGCGGGGTCGCGTTCATTTGACACAACCATTTCGTCGTTCAGGAAGCTGAGACCGGCGCGCG
>JBEEGD010000520.1:0-3411 GCA_041166685.1 Acidimicrobiaceae bacterium
TCACGGGCGACGAGCTCTCCTCCACCGAAGCCGCCGAACTCGGGATGATCCTAGAGTGCTTGCCGGACGACGAGCTCGACCCGCGAGCGTCTGCGTTGTCGCAACGCATCGCGCTGCTGCCGCTCAACCAACTGCAGATGATGAAATGGATGCTGAACGATGTCGCGCGGCACCAGTACCAGCAGGACACGAGCCGGCTGCTCGGCTTCATCTTCGACGGTGTGGCCCGGCACACGCAGGAGGGGCTCGACTTCGTCGCGCGTGCGCAGGAAGTGGGCTGGCGCGACGCGGTGCGTGAACGTGATCGCCCGTTCGGTGACTACGGCGAGCGCCCGCGGACGGTTGAGTGACCGCGCCGTCGGGAACACTTGTATGACCGCATTTCGCGAACCGAGGAGTGTCTGATGAGTCAGCACGCCGAAGGCAAGTTCGAGGTGACCTCGTGGGACGAGGAGCCGTACGTCGAGATCGACGAGACCCGCAAGTTGACCCGCGCGACGGTGTCGCAGACGTTCAGTGGTGACATCGAAGGCGAAGGATCTGTCCAGTGGTTGATGTGCTACCGCCCTGATGGCACCGCGGACTGGGTCGGGATGCAGCGGATCGTCGGCAGGATCGGACAACGCACGGGGTCGTTCGTCGTGCAGAACGTCGGCACTTTCGACGGCAGCAAAGCCGCCGGCGATTGGTCGGTCGTGCCGGGCTCGGGCACTGAGGAGCTCGAGGGGTTGAAGGGCACTGGCCGGATGGAAGCACCGTTCGGCTCGCAAGCCACGTACGCGCTTGACTACGACCTCGCCTGAGGGGCCCTAGCGTCCGAGCATGACCTCGAAAGTGTGCGAGCAATGCGGCGCCACGGTCACCGCCGACCGCGATGATGCATTCGGCGCGGCGTTCGTCGCACACGTACGGGCAGCCCATCCAGAGTGGGCCGTATTTCCCGACGTCGGCGTCACCAACTTCGGCGAAGCCCTGTTGCGGTTGACCGGTCGGCGCGAGCGGCTCGAGAGCATCGGCTCGATCGTCGTCGCGCCTGTGACCGCGGAACGGATCGACGACTGGCTGTCGTTCTTCGACCACGACGCCTTCGTCGACAACCCGGCGTGGGCGGCCTGCTATTGCGCCGAGCCCCATCTCGTCGCCCGCGGCACGCCACCACAAGAGGTTGAGGACGAACCTTGGCAAAACCGCCGCCGGCAGATGACCGATCTCCTCAGCTCCGGCGAAGCCCACGGATATCTCGCCTACGTCGATGGGCGCCCCGCGGGCTGGGTCAACGCATCGAAGCGCGCGGCGTGCGCGCTTTACCGCCTCGGTCCAGACGCCGAACCGGCCGACGACGACGTGATCTCCGTTGTCTGCTTCGTCATCGCGCCGCCCTACCGCCGTCATGGCGTCGCCGCCGCCCTGTTGGCTCGCGTGATCGACGATGCTCCGAGCCGCGGGGTTTCGTCGATCGAGGCCTACCCGCCGACCGAGCCACGCGCAGAAGACGGTGGCAACTTCCGGGGCCCTCCGTCGCTGTTCCTGGCCCACGGCTTCGAGGCCGTCGGCGTGGACGGCGTCAATACGGTCATGCGGCGGTCCGTGTAGCCGGTCGTTGGGCGGCGAAGCCCCTTTGGGGGAGAATGTCCCCTGGTGGGGGCGTGTCCCAGTTGCAGTGCAGCGAATCGGGAGGGCGCATCATTCTGCGCGGCGTGCGGCACATCGCTGACATTGGCGTGCGACGCCTGCGGCAACATTCCACAAGGTCCTGCTCAGTTCTGCGATCGCTGCGGTAGCCCGCTCCGCGCCCCGTCGGCAGCCGGGCCGAGCCAGGCGCGCAAGGTGGTGACGCTGCTGTTTGCCGACATCGTCGGCTCTACCGGCACACAAGAGCAGATGGACCCGGAGTCGGTTCGGCGTGGAATGGACCGGTTCTACGCGGCCATGCGCGCAGCCGTCGAAGGGCACGGCGGCCGCATCGTGAAGTTCATCGGTGATGGCGTGATGGCCGCCTTCGGTGTCCCCGACGTGAGAGAGGATGACGCTCGGCGCGCTCTCGCCGCGGCGAGCGCCATGCAAGATGCTTTTGCGAATCTCGGCGACTCGGCCAACGTCGCGCTGCGGGTTGGTATCAACACGGGTGAGGTTGTCGTGAGCGCCGACGATGACGACGTCGTCGGTGATGCGGTCAATGTTGCGGCTCGACTCGAGCAAGCGGCTGGCCCGGGTGAAGTGGTCGTCGGTGAATCGACGTGGCGACTCGTGCGCTTCACCGCTCGGCTGCGGGCGCTGCCGCCACTCGACCTGAAGGGCAAGGCCGAGCCGGTACACGCCTTCCAGCTGATCTCGCTCGAGCCCGCCGTCGATGCGTCGACAACGACGCCGTTCATCGGGAGGACCGCCGAGCTCGGCCGGCTGCTGACCGTGCTCGACGATGCGATCAGGTCGCGACGCGCTCGGCTGGTGACCATCGTGGGATCTCCAGGAGTGGGCAAGACGCGACTCGCGCGAGAGCTCCGCACCGCAGCCGCCGCGCGGGCTCGAGTCATCGAGATGCGCTGCGACCCCGCCGCTGGGCAGACGTTCGGGCCGCTTGCCGAAGCGCTGCGTTCCGCGGCATCGCTCGACGAGGAGGCCACGCCCGAGACGATCGTCGCCGCGCTGGCTGCGTTGCTCGACGAGGACGAACCTGATCGCGATCGCATCGCGGCCCGCGCCGGCGCGCTGCTCGGTGCGGGTGAACCCGGGCTGCCGGAGGAGACGTTCTGGGCGGTGCGCCGCCTGGTGGAGAACACCGCTCGGGTGCGACCCGTCGTCATGTTCTTCGACGACATCCATTGGGCAGAGCCGCTGCTGCTCGACTTCGTCGACCATCTCGTCGAGTGGATCCGTGACGCGCCGGTGTTGCTGGTGGCGACGGCCCGTCCCGAGGTACGCGAGGTTCGCCCGGCGCTTGTCGAAGAGGGCGGCCGGGTGAGCGCGGTGATCCACCTGGAGGGTCTGCCGGTCGAGGAGAGCCGGCGGCTGGCGTGCGAGTTGCTCGGGGCCGCGGCGTTGCCCGAGCCGTTGCTCGAGCGGCTGGCCGCCACGAGCGAGGGCAACCCGCTGTTCGTGGGCGAGCTCGTGCGGATGCTCGTCGACGACGGGGCGCTCCGACGCCAAGGCGACGAGTGGATCGCCACCGTCGACCTGCAAGAGATCGAGCTGCCCCTCACCATTCACGCGCTGCTCGGCGCCCGTATCGATCGCATCGGCGCGGGCGAGCGCGCCGTGCTCGAGGTCGCGTCGGTGATCGGCAAGACGTTCTACCGGGGTGCTGTCGCGGAGCTCGTGACTCCGGAGGTGCGCGCCGACCTCGACGCGTTGCTGGAGCAACTTCGGCGTAAGGAGCTCATCGACAGCGCCGGCACGTACTGGATCGATGAG
>JBEEGD010000521.1:0-11371 GCA_041166685.1 Acidimicrobiaceae bacterium
CGCAGCCCAGCGCGAGCGGACCGAGGAGCGAGTAGCCGGCAGCCTCGAGCAGCACCGAGCTGCTCACGAAGTCGAACCCACCACCAGAGAGCTCGGTCGGCAGCTGCGGTGCCCACACGCCCGCCTCGCGTGCCCGGTCCTGAAGCTCGATGCGCAGTTGGTCGGTGAGCTCGTGGAGCCCTGAGCGCTCGCGTGGGATGACCTCCTCTTCGATGAAAGCCTCGATCCGCAGACGCTGTTCTGTCACCGCAGACGGCAGGTCCAGCTGGAGCGCTGCTGCAGGGATTGGGCCAGTGGTGTTGATGTCAGACTCCAAGCGTCGATACGAGGGCCTCGCGGGCATCGCGCGGCCGAAGGAAGAGGAGCTCGCTGCTCTTGGCCCGCCGGTAGTAGAGGTGAGCGGGGTGCTCCCAGGTGAAGCCGATGCCGCCGTGGACCTGGATGTTCTCGCTGGCGGTGAAGGTGAGCGCCTCGGACACGTAGGAGCTGGCCACGAGCGTGGCCAGTGACAGCTGTTCCGCTCGTTCGTCGGCAGCGACAAGGGCATACCTCGCGGCGGCCCGGGCAGCCTCCACGCGCGCGTACATGTCGGCGCACTTGTGCTTGATGGCCTGGAAGGAGCCGATGGTGCGCCCGAACTGCACTCTCGTCTTGGCGTACTCGACAGACATCTCAAGGCACTTCTCGGCGGCGCCAACCTGCTCGCATGCCAGAAGCACGCAGGCTCGCTCAAAGAGCGCCGCACGCAGCACATCGCCCTCGCCAAGGCAGCCCAAGGTGGTCGCGGGTGCGTCCTCGAAGGAGATCTCTGCCTGAGGACGCGTGAGATCCAGCGTGCGGAGCCGTCGTCGCTGCACCCCGGCCGCCGACTGACCGATGAGAAACGCGGTCGGACCGTCGGCAGTGTCACAGAAGACGATCAGAACACCGTCGAGATGCCCGTCGAGGACGAACCCCGCCAGGCCGCTGATGGTCCAGCCCTCGGCGGTTCGGCGGGCTCGCGGCCGCGACGCGTCTCCACTGCTTGCCTGCCAGGCGACAGTCGCGCACTGCTCCCCAGACACGATCTGGGGTAAGTGCGCCATGCAGGTCCCCTGGTCACCGGACAGGAGCAAGCACTGGACAGCGATCGCCGTGGACAACAGGGGGACGCTGAGGAGCGCTCGTCCCGCTTCCTCCATGACGTAGCCAAATTCGCGCAGTCCGTAGCCGGAGCCGCCGAAGTGCTCGGGCACGGGGAGCCCCAACAGGCCGAGCTCTCCGCAGACCTTCATCCAGAGCCCGCGGTCGAGGACGTCGTCGCCGACAGGCTCCGGAGGGGCTGAGACGGGACAGTGGTCCTCGAAGAAGGAACGCACGACGTTCTTGAGCTGCAGGTGCTCGTCAGTGAGCAGGTGGTCCATGGCTTGCCTCTCAAGGCGGGGTCAGATATACAACGTAGATAAAACATGCCCTGCAACGCAAGGGCTGGTGTGACAGACCCTGAGGAGACCACGATGCGGCGGACAGTGTTCGAGCCGGAGCACGACGCCCTGCGCGACCTCGCCAGGAGCTTCTTCGAGAAGGAGTGCGTCCCGCACCGGGACGAGTGGGCCGCGCAAGGTCATGTCAGCAGAGAGGCCTGGCTGCGGGCGGGAGACCTGGGGCTGCTCGGTTTTGACGTTCCCGTTGCGTACGGTGGCCCGGGCGTGACGGACTTCCGCTACAACGCGGTGGTGGCGGAGGAAGCCGCGCGCGTGGGTACGGGCATAGGTCTGGGCTTGCAGAACGACGTGGTCGCCCCCTACCTGATCGACCTGGGAACTGAGGAGCAGAAGCACCGTTGGCTCCCGGGGTTCGTCAGTGGCGAGATCCTCACGGCCATCGCCATGTCCGAGCCGGGCGCCGGGTCCGATCTCAAGGCGATCAGCACCAACGCCCACAGGGATGGTGGGGACTGGGTCCTGAACGGGGCTAAGACCTTCATCACGGGTGGCCTGCTTGCCGACCTGGTGATCGTCGTAGCGAAAACCGACCCCGACGCTGGGCACAAGGGTTTCAGTCTGCTCTGCGTGGAGCGCGGCATGGTCGGGTTCGAGCGCGGCAAGAAGCTGGACAAGATCGGGAACCGCGGCTCTGACACCACTGAGCTGTTCTTCGACGATGTCAGGGTGCCAGCCACCAACCTCCTCGGCGCCGAGGGACAGGGCTTCTACTACCTGATGCGGAACCTGGCGCGAGAGCGACTCGGCATCGCGCTGGCCGCGGTCGCTTCGGCAGAGCGTGCGTTCGAGATCGCCCTGCAGTACGGCAAGGAGCGCACTGCGTTCGGAACGGTCATCGGAAGCTTCCAGGCCAACCGGTTCTCCTTCGCGGAGATGCACACGACGCTGCTGGCGGCCCGGGTGTTCGTCGATCGTTGCCTCGAGGCGGCGCTGACGGACGAGTTGACGCCCGAGGAAGCTGCCGCGGCCAAGTGGTGGTCGACGGAGATCCAGTGGGAGATCACCGACCGATGTCTGCAGCTGTTCGGCGGCTACGGCTACATCAACGAGTACGAGATCGCGCGCATCTGGCGTGACGCGCGGGTGCAACGGCTCTACGGAGGGACGACAGAAGTCATGAAGGACCTCATCGGACGGAGTCTCGGACTGTGAGCACCGTGCCCACCCTGGAGGAGTTCACCGCCCAAGCGGAGACGTTCGTCTCCGCCCACGCGGCCCGCCGCACCGACGAGCTCGTCTGGGGGAAGGGCTCCGACGTGATCCCGTTCTTCGATGGGGTGGACGACGAGTACGAGGCCATCGTCAAGGCCAAGGCCTGGGCGCAGATCCGCTTTGATGCCGGCTTCGGCTGGATCGCCGGCCCAGTGGAGCACGGCGGGCGCGGGCTGCCGCTGCCCTACGACCTGGCCTACCGCATCGTGGAGAGCGAGTTCGACGTTCCCGATGCCTCGCACCTCGAGCTCGGTATGGGGATGGTCGGTCCTACGGTGCTCGCCTGGGCCCCCGAGGCGCTGCGTGAAGGCGTCCTGCGGGCGCTCTACCGCGGAGAGCTCATCGGCTGTCAGCTGTTCAGCGAGCCGGAGGCGGGATCCGATCTCGCGGCGGTGCGGACGAGCGCGGTGAGGGACGGCGACGAGTGGGTCCTCAACGGGCAGAAGGTGTGGACCTCGGAGGCGCAGCACAGCCAGCTCGGTCTTGCCCTGACGCGGAGCAACCCGGACGTTGCCAAGCACAAGGGGCTGACCATGTTCCTCATCGACATGGACACGCCTGGGGTTCAGATTCGGCCCTTGCGTCAGATGACAGGCGGCGCGCACTTCAACGAGGTGTTCTTCGATGACGTGCGCGTGCCTGACGCCCGTCGTCTCGGAGAGGTAGATGGCGGCTGGCCCGTAGCGCTGACGACCTTGATGAACGAGCGCGGATCCGTCGGGTCCGGCCCGCCTGCCACGATGGCGGCGCTGTCGCACAAGCGGCTAGCCGGGCTGGCAGCGCAGGTGGGCATGGACGCAGACTTGGTGACTCGGCAGGACCTTGGTCGGCTCTACACCGGCTTTACGATCGCCCGGTACCTCGACGAGCTCGGCCGCGCGCGGGTGCTGGCAGGTGCTGACCCCGGGCCTGAGGCCTCGGTGCTCAAGCTGATGTTCACGGCGAACCTCACGGCCGCGGCGACGTTCGCCACCGACCTGCTCGGGCCGGCAGCAACCGCTGACACCGGGGAGTGGGGGACGTTCGCCTGGAGCGAGTTCCTGCTCGCGACACCGGCCCTACGCATCCTCGGCGGCACGGAGGAGATCATGAAGAACATCATCGCTGAGAGAGTTCTCGGTCTGCCGAGGGAACCGGTGGCTCGCTGAGGCCTCGCAGGTGGCTCTTACGAACCTGAGGCGCTCGACAAGGCCGAGTGAGCGGTGCGCTTGCTGCTCAGGATGCCTGCCACGGCGTCGACGAGGTCCTCGATGAACACTGGTGATGGCGGACTCTTGTGCCGCTGCGTCTGCCTTGCGTGCTCGGCGATGGCGTGCACGGTGAGCGTGATCGCGAACTGCCACCGCGCGGAGCTCGGCTCCAAGCCGAACCGGACCCGTACGAGATCCTCGACCTTCGCGAACCACCGAGCCGCTGCAAGCTGTGTCAAAGCATCCGACCGCCCGAAGTCCGCGAAGAACCTCGCTATGAGCTGCACGTAGTCAGGCGCCTCCTCCAGGAGCGCCCCGAAGGGACGCACCAGGGCCCCAGCCACCTGGCGGGCCGTTGCGGGCGTGCGGGGCGGCAAGAACCCGGCGGCCATCTGCTCGAAGTCAGGGTGAAGCTCGGCGAACCGCTCCACGACCGCCCGCACGAGGCCCTCGCGGTCGCCGAAGTAGTAGTTGATGACTCCGGTGTTCTTCTGGCCCGCTGCCAAGCCGATCTCGCGTAGGGACACCGCGTCCATCCCTCGCGCCGCCCACAACGTGATGGCGGTGTCTACGAGGAGCGTGCGGGTGTCTTCGGCGGCGGCGCGCGTCACAGGACTGCTCCCCTTGGCGGTCGACGTCATGCAGTCAGCGTATCCACGGTAGGTCGCCTCCTGAAGAACGGCTTGCGTGACATGAATGTACCGTGTATACAAAAAGCATGGAGATCAGCATCGACAGCGCAGCCTGCACCGGTCATGGACTTTGCTACAGCCTGGCGCCGCACCTGGTGACCGACGACGAGCGAGGTCGCGGCCAGGTCATGGTGGGCAGCGTGCCCGCCGATGAGGTTGTGAACGCGAAGGCGGCTCGGGCCAACTGCCCCGAGCAAGCTGTCTTGCTGTCAGAGTGACCGGCACTGCCTGCGCCTAGTGCACGCCGACGTACTGGGCGTGGAGGTCCTCGGCGGAGACCTCGCTGGGCTCTCCCTTGAAGACCACCACACCCTTGTTGAGCAGGTAGACGTAGTCGCAGATGGCCAACGCCCTGGTCACGTACTGCTCGACGAGCAGCAAGCTCGTGCCCTGGCCGGCCAGACCCTCGAGGAACAGGAAGATCTCGTCGACGATCTTCGGCGCCAGGCCCATCGAGACCTCGTCGAGCAGGACCAGGCTAGGACTCTGCACGTAGGTCCGTGCGAGCGCGAGCATCTGCTGCTCGCCGCCGGACATCGTTCCGGAGAGCTGTGACAGTCGCTCGCCGAGCCGGGGGAAGGCGCTGACAGCGCGCTCCACGGCCGCGCGCCGGTCTCCATCGAGTGCCTGCAGCTCGAGGTTCTCTCTCACGGTCAGCGTAGGGAAGACTCCGCGGCCCTCCGGAACGTGGCAGACCCCGCGCTCCTGAAGCTGATGCGGACGCCAGCCAGTGACGTCCGTGGCGTCAAGGAGCAAGCGTCCGCTGCTCGGTGGTAGGAGTCCGCTGGCCACCTTCAGCAACGTGGTCTTCCCCGCCCCGTTGGGTCCGAGCAAGGCGACCACGGAACCATCCGGGATGACCATCCGAACATCCCGGAGAACGGTCGTGGAGCCGTAGCCCGCCGTGACACCGTCGATGTTCAGCACGTCAGTCGCTTTCTGCAGAGGTGGCACCGTCGGGCGCTTCGGATCCGAGGTAGGCCTTGCGCACGACGGGGCTGGCCGCGACCTCTGCCGGGGTTCCCTCGAAGATCATCTGCCCGAAGTCAAGGACATAGATGTAGTCACACACGGTCATGACCAGTGCCATGTCGTGCTCGACGAGCAAGATCCCGACATCGCCTGTGGCCACGAGTTGTCGCAGCACTTCCCCGAAGCGGGCAGTCTCCTGTCCATCAAGCCCCGAGGATGGCTCGTCCAGCAGCAGAAGCGAAAAGCCCCCAGCGATGCACCGGGCAAGTTCGACCAGACGCCGTTGGCCGGTCGACAGGTCGACGGGCCGCCGATCGGCGAGCTGCTGCAGGCCGCACAGCTCGACGGCGGCGTCGGCGGCCTCGGCCGTCAACTTGGTCTCGCTGGGCGGGGCGATCAGATGTCTCCACAGGCGCCCGCCCGCGTACCCGGCTTCACGCCCCATTCTGACGTTCTGGCCGACCGTGAGCGAGTCATAGAGCTCCATGCGTTGGAAGGTGCGACCCAGGCCCAGTCGGGCTCGCGCTGCCGGTGAGGAGCGAGTCACGTTGCTCCCACCCAAGAGGACCTGTCCCGACGTCGGACGCAGCAGCCCACTGCATGCGTTGAAGGTCGTGGTCTTGCCGGCGCCGTTGGGTCCGATGAGGCCTGTTATCTGCCCGAGTGGGGCAGAGAGGTTCGACTCCGCGACGGCGACCCGTCCGCCGTACCGGACCTGAAGGGCGCGTAGTTCCAGCCCGGCGCCGTGCGACTCGGTACTGCTGCGGTCTGAGGGCGGTTTCAGTGAAGTTCCCACGAGGACCCTTCTGTTGGCGACTTTGTGTAGGGTATAGACCTTCTTGCTCCTGGATGCAATAGTGGCGTGACAAATGAGGAACGGAGTGTTCATGTGACAAGGGTCGTGCGGAGAACCGTTGCCGTCTCGGCAAGCCTCGTTCTAGCGCTCACGTCTCTGGTGCTGACAGGGGCTCCCGGTCGGGCCACCTCCGTGTTCCAAGCATCCGCCGATGCCGCTGCCATTCGCGTCACCTTCGCAGATCCGAGGGTCGTGCCCTTCCTGACAGGAGGCGGGACTGACGTCACCAGTCTCCGCGCCCAGGCCACCGGCAACAGCTTGGGAACATCGTCTGCGTTTGCCGCTGCGCTGTACCCGGGCAATGACATCGCGGGCATCGCGAACCTGCTGGGTCTGTTTCTGCCGCCGAGCGTGCCCGTCTCAGTGCCGAGTGTGGCCTTCCCGCTGACGATCAGAGCCGACAGCAACACACCTGACCCGCCCGACCAGACGTCGCCGCTGTACTCCCTCCAAGCCGGCGTCAGCGATGACGGCACAGCGCACGGCAAAGCGGTGTCTGGCGCTGCTCCGGTGGTCTCGCCTGCGGCGAAATCGACGTCCTCTGCGGAGATCGTCCCGCTCCCTGGCGATGGTGTGAAGGCTGAAGGCACCACAGTCACCAGCGGGTTCGGCTTGCCTGGCCTTCTCAGCATCGCCACGGTGACGACGCGGGCCACAGCGAGCCGCACCGGAGCCGGAGTGCTGTCCCGATCGTCGGACATGAACGTGAGCGGTGCATCCGTTCTCGGACTACCCCTCGAACTGCGAAACGGCTCGTTGGTGGTGCCTGTGCTCGGTACGAACATCGCGATCAACGATGCCATCGCTCGCCTACCTGTCTTGAAGCCCCTCAAGGACCACGGCATCACGCTCAGCTACCAGCAAGCAGTCAACTCACCCAACGGCATTACATCGCCAGGCATCGAGGTGACGTGGGTGCAGGATGTCCCTGCGCTCCCGCTGCCTGCTGTGCCTGTTCCCGCAGTGCTTCCCGGCCAGCCCAACATCGGTCCCATCCCAGCGAGCGTGGCCACCTTGACCTACTCCATCGGCTTCGCGAACGCCGAAGCGACGCTCAGCTCCTTCGATGACACTCAAGGTCCGCTTCCGACCGGCTCTGGGACGGGCTCGACGACAGGCTCCGACGTCGGCCCCGGCTCTCCGAACGCCCCCCAAGCTTCCGCGTTCCCTGTGGTGCCCGACAGCGGGCTGGATGCGTCCGCTCCACTGACGGGCACGGGCGCGGCGTCGTCGCCACCCCAGGTCGCGGCCGGCACGTCTCCTGCGGCAGTCAACGGACTCAGTTCCCATGGCCTGTCAACGTCCCAAGAGCTCGATCTCGGCAACATCTATCTGGCGCTTGTGGTCTCGGGATTGCTCGCCCTGGGCGTCGGTCAACTCGTGCGTTACTTCGGAGTGAGGACGGTGAAGGCCACGTGACCCTTCTTAGAGCCCAGTGGGACCGCGCCGCAGCAGTTCTGGCCGTTGTGATCGGCCTGGTCTCCCTCCTGATCGGCTGGATCGGTGTCAGCGGCACCGAGTACGTCGCCGAGCAGATGTCCTTCGTCGCAAGCGGCGGCCTGTTCGGCATCTTCGCGCTGGGCGTGGGAGCCGCGCTGTGGATCTCGGCGGACCTGCGGGACGAGTGGCGCAAGCTCGACAGCGTCGAGGCACTACTGGTGCAGGCACTGGACCAGTTGGGCGCGGGTGATGCGCAATCTGCGACTACGGCAGCCACGCCGCGGGTCGCCGCCGATCCCGTTGAGGCCATCACACAAGCCGCTCCGAGCGAGAAGCCGACAAACGCAGGGCCGCGACGGTCTAGCAGGCGCGCCCCCAAGCCCGTCGTCGACCGATGAACGCCAGCGTGGCCCCGCGCCAGTTGGACGACGTTCTGCGAGACCATGCACCGCACCTGCGGCCACTCACCTCCCCGTGGGATCTGCGCGACACGATCCGATTGGCACAGGCGGGAACCGTCGGGTCTGTCGCAATGCTGCTCGGTTGGTACGGCCTAGCTGAGACGGTGCGGCTGTCCCGACAAGCGACCTTCCTCGTCGTCGCCATCACCGGCCTGCTCGTCATGAGCAGTGGCGTTGCGTTGTGGCTGCTAGCCGGGATGCGCGCCGTTCGGAACCGTAGGCTCTTGGTGCAGCAAGCCGGAACGCTCCTAGCATCAACGATCCCGCCGCCCGCCACAGCGACGGCCGGCCAAGCAACGAGCCCTGATCTCGTGGCGACGCCAAGCATGACTCGATACCACCTCCGACGTTGCCTGCTGGTCGAGGGCAAGCCCGTCGCGGCGCTGGATGTGAGCGACCACCAGAGAGCGGGGCGCGTCCCCTGCCCGGTGTGCGCACCGTGATCGCCGACTACGCGCCCTTCGTCGTCATCGGACTAGCCGTCGGCTCGGTCTACTCCCTCGCCGCCATGGGCCTGGTCCTGACGTACAAGACATCGGGCATCTTCAACTTCGCCCACGGGGCCGTCGGAGCTGCAGCCGCCTTCCTGTACTACGTCCTGTCTGATGACGCCCACCTCGGACTGCCATGGCCAGTGGCTCTCGTGCTCGCTGTCGGCGTCTTCGGAGCTGCTGCGGGTCTACTTCTCGAGCGTCTGGGTCGCGCGCTTGCCCCCGTTCCCGTCGCCATGAAGATCGTGGCGACCCTAGGAGTGCTGCTGATCGTGCGGAGCGGTGCAGAAGTGCTCTTCGGAAGCAGTGTGCGCCCGCTCAAGCCCTTCCTGTCCCGGAACACGTTCCCGGTTGGGAGCGTTTTCGTGACCTACGAACAGCTCATCACCGCCGTCATCGCCCTCGCCAGCGCGGTCGGGCTCTACCTCCTGTTCCGGTTCACCAAGACCGGCAGCGCGATGCGCGCGGTCGTTGACGATCCAGACCTCCTCGACCTCACCGGCGTAGACCCCGTAAAGGTGCGACGCGCCTCCTGGGCTTTGGGTTCGGTGTTTGCCAGCGCCGCGGGAGTCCTCATCGCGCCGCTGATCGGCCTGGACGCGCTCCTCCTGACCCTCTTGGTCGTTCAGGCTTTCGGGGCAGCGGCGGTTGGCCGATTCACGAGCCTGCCCTTGACCTACGTCGGGGGACTCGTCGTCGGTGTCCTCGTCCAGCTCGCGGGCAAGTGGACGGCCAGCTCGCAGGCCCTTTCCGCGCTTCCTGTCGCCGTACCCTTCCTGGTGTTGTTCGCGGTCCTCCTGGTGACGCCGCGCCGAAAGCTGACCGACCTCAGCAAGCTGGTGCGACCACGCGTGCGGAACCGCCGCAGCTACAGCCCCGCCGGTAGGCGTGCAGTCCGGGGACTCGCGGTCGCGGCGAGCGCCGTGCTCCTCGTCGTGCCAGACCTCGTAGGAACCAAGACCATCGCCTACATGCAGGCACTCTGCTTCGTAGGTGTCTTTCTCTCGCTAGGACTGCTCGTCCGGCTCTCCGGACAGGTGTCCCTATGCCAGATGGGCTTCATGGCCATCGGTGCCGCGACCTTCGGGCACTTCGTCAACAACCAGGTCCCATTCTTCCTGGCTCTCGCACTCGCTGGACTGGCCACCGTGCCCTTCGGAGGCATCGTTGCCGTCCCGGCGATCCGATTGTCAGGTCTGTACCTGGCACTTGCCACCTTCGGCTACGGCATCCTGCTCGAACAGGTCCTCTACCCGCAGGCTTGGCTGTTCGACGGATCCGCCGGCGTCAACGCCGCTCGTCCTCGGATCTTCGGTCTCAGCACGGAATCTGACCAGAGGTACTACTACGTCGTTCTCTCGGTCGTGGCTCTCCTCGGGCTCACCGTCATCGGCGTCGAGCGCTCGCGCCTCGGGCGACTGCTGCGCGCACTCGGCGACTCCCCGGTAGCGCTGTCGACCTCCGGAACAAGCATCAACGTCACCCGCGTCATCGTGTTCTGCATTGCCAGCTTCCTGGCCGGTGTCTCCGGCGCCCTTTCGGTACCCGTGTTCGGCTCCGCGAACGGAGGCGACTTCCCAGCCTTCCTCTCGCTCGTCTTGCTGGCAGTTCTCTCGGTCGCCACTGCGGTGGGAGGCGCCGGTCTGTTCGTGCCCGCCGTACTCGCGGCCGGGTCGTTCATCGTGACTCCCGTGTACTTCGGCAGTGAGAAGCTCACGCAAGCCCTTCCTGGGATCTTCGGCGTGGCCGCCATCGTTGTTGCGGTCACCTCCCAGGGCGTGGCCGGCACCGGTTGGATCGGTCGCCTGACGCAGTCATCCGCCTGGAGGCTGGACGTGAGTCCGCTCCGCGAAGGCCGGCGTCAGCTGATCACCTCGCGCACGACCAGTCCTTGACAAACCTCTTACGCACCAAGGAGAAGACTCCATGTCGTTTGTGACACGGTCCGGATCTCTGGCCCTGTCCGGTCGCATGAGCCTCGTGGGGGCCATGGTCGGACTCGCCATCAGTGGGTGCGCGCTGCGGGTCTCCCACGACCGGGTGGTCGCTTCCACTCAGGGACTCCAGGCCAGCAACGGGCCAGCTTCCAACGTCGCTCCATTGCCCCCGGCCTCTGCACCGGCCCCGACCGGCGGGAGCACGACCGGAGGCAGCGGCGTGCCGATCCCCGGCCGCTCGTCCAGCGGAAGCAGCGGCACGGGAGCGGCGACCGCGGGCTCCGCGGGAGCGAGCTCGTCGACGGGCGCGGCTGGCGCGGGCGCGGGCAGCACCGGTGCCACCTCGGGACAGGCCGCCGCCTGCAAGGGGACCGGCACGATCGTCTTAGGAAACGTCGCGCCGTACGGCGCGAGCGGCGTAGGGCAGAACTACGCACCAGGGCGCGAAGTCCTCAAGGTCTGGGAAAAGGATGTCAATGCCCGTGGCGGCATCTGCGGACGCAAGGTCCAGGTCATCACAGAAGACGATGGTGGAAACGCGTCCAACACGAGCGCAGACCTGCGCGACCTCGTCGAGAACAAGCACGTGGCCGCCATCATCGCCTGGGGCACCGCACTGACGCTCTCCGGGGGTCT
>JBEEGD010000522.1:0-31753 GCA_041166685.1 Acidimicrobiaceae bacterium
GTACGTCGCGGTGGCCAAGCGGGAGGTCGCCGGTGAGGGACGGGTGGGGGTGCCCTCTGCATTCGCCGGTCCGTCAGAGGTCGTGGTCGTCGCCGACGAGTCGACCGCACCCGAGCTTGCCGCGATCGACCTCATCGTGCAGGCCGAACATGGTCCCGACGGGTTGGCCTGGTTGATCACGTGGTCCGAGGCCGCGGCCGACGCCATCACCGGCGCGATCGACCGGCTGGCACGCGACGCGGCCCGGCGCGACGAGATCGAGTCGACGCTCGATGCCAACGGTCGGTGCGTGCTGGTCGACGGGCCCGAGCAAGCGATCGCGGTGGCAAACCTGATCGCGCCCGAGCACCTCGAGTTGCTCAACGCCGATCCCGAATCGCTCGTGCCGCTCGTTCGGCACGCCGGCGCGGTGTTCTGCGGGCCGCTCGCTCCCGCGTCGTTGGGCGACTACGTCGCCGGCCCGTCGCACGTGCTGCCCACCCACGGATCCGCGCGCTACTCCGGGGCGCTCACGGTCGATGATTTCACCAAGCCGCTGCACGTCATCGACGTGGATCGCGTGGCCTTCGACCGTCTCGGCCCGGCCGTCGTGGAGCTTGCGACGGCCGAGGGGCTCACCGCGCACGCCGACTCGATCAAGCTGCGACGACGATGATCGAGCCCCGCGACGACGTCTCGCTCATGGCCGGTTACCACTCACCGCAAGTCGAGGTGAAGGTTCGGCTCAACACCAACGAAGCGCCCGAGCCTCCACCCGCGGCGTTCACCCAGCGCCTCGTCGAGGAGCTGCGACACGTCGAATGGCATCGGTACCCGGACCGCGCCGCGACCGCGCTGCGAGCGGCGATCGCCGCGCTGCATGGTGTCGACCCCGCGAACGTCTTTGCCGCCAATGGTTCGAACGAGGTCCTGCAAACGTTGTGTTTGACGTACGGCGGCGCGGGCCGGTCGGTCGCCGTGTTCGAGCCCACTTACGCGCTGCACAGCCACATCGCCCGCATCACCGGCACCGGGGTGGCCACCGGTGAGCGCGCCGAAGACTTCACATTGGATCTCACGGAGGTGGCGCGCGTTCTGGAGAGCGCACGCCCCGAGATCACGTTCCTGTGCTCGCCCAACAATCCGACCGGCCTGGTCGAGACCGAGGACACGGTGAGGTCGGTGCTGGACCTCGCGCCCGGGTTGGTTGTCGTCGACGAGGCCTATGGACAGTTCTCGCCGTGGTCGGCGCTCACCCTGGTCAGCGACGATCTCCCATTGGTCGTCACCCGCACCTATTCGAAGACGTGGTCGATGGCGGCCGCCCGTCTCGGCTACCTGGTCGGGCCGGCGCCGCTCGTCGAGCAGCTCGACAAAGTGGTGCTGCCGTACCACCTCGACACCATGAAGCAGATCGCCGGACGTCTCGCGCTCGAGTATCGAGCGGAGATGGACGTCAGGGTGGCCGCCCTGGTGGAAGAGCGCGGCCGGCTGATGGCGCGCCTCACCGACCTTCCGATCGACGTCTGGCCGTCGGGCGCCAACTTCGTGCTCATACGGCCGAGGGCCCTCGACGGTGAGACCTTGTGGCAGGAATTGCTCGACCGCTCGGTGCTCGTGCGCAACTGCGCGTCCTGGCCGCGGCTCGAAGGCTGCTTGCGCGTGACGATCGGTACACCCGAGGAGGACGACGTCCTCCTCACGGCTCTGGAAGAGATCCTCGACCAATGACGTCCCGCATCGCCACGAAGACGCGCCAGACCAAGGAAACCGCTGTTGCGGTCGACATCGATCTCGACGGCACTGGCACTGGGGAGATCAGTACGGGCCTGCCGTTCTTCGATCACATGCTCGATCAGCTCGCCCGCCATGGCGGCTTCGACCTCAAGGTGCAAGCTTCAGGAGACCTGCACGTCGACGGGCACCACACGATCGAAGACGTCGGCATCACCGTGGGGGAGGTCTTCGCGGCCGCGCTGGGCGACAAGGCGGGCGTCGCTCGGTTTGCGAGTGGATTGTTCCCGCTCGACGAGGCGCTGGTCGAAGTCGCGCTCGATCTGTCGGGTAGGCCGTTCGTCGTGTGGGAGGTTCCGTTCGGCGAGGTGCTGCCGTTGGGCGACCCGCCGTTCAACCCCGAGATGGCCGGTCACTTTTGGCACTCGTTTGCCACGGCCGCCGGAATCACACTCCATGTGCGGAAACGGGCGGGTGAGAACACGCACCACGTCATCGAAGCGACGTTCAAGGGCGTGGCCCGTTGCTTGCGCGCCGCTGTCCGGGTCGAGGGCGGGGCGGTTCCGTCGACCAAGGGCAGCTTGTGACCGGAGCCCCTTTGGTGGCGGTGCTCGACTACGGCATCGGCAACCTCCGTTCGGCCGAGAAGGGTTTGGCGCGCGTCGGCGCCGATGCGCGACTCACTGACGACCCGGCGGTGATCGCGGACGCGGCCGGTGTCGTGCTGCCGGGCGTCGGCGCGTTCGGCCGCTGCATGGACGCGCTCGATCGGACCGGCCTCTCGGCGGTCGCCCACGACGTCGTCGCTCGCGGCGTGCCGTTTCTCGCGATCTGCATCGGGATGCAGTTGCTCTACGAGGAGTCAGAGGAGAATCCGGGCCGCACCGGACTCGGCATCCTTCCCGGCGTCGTACGGCGTCTGCCCAAGGGCGTGAAGCACCCGCAGATGCAATGGAACGTACTCGAGCTCAGACGACCATCGATGCTCTTCGTCGGGATGCCCGAACCGGCCTGGTTCTACTTCGTGCACTCATACGCGCCGGACGACGACGACAACGCGACGGCCGTGTGCGAGTACGGCGGCGAGGTCGTCGCGGCGGTGGAGCGCGGCAACATCTGGGCGACGCAGTTCCACCCGGAGAAGTCCGGCGCCAACGGCCTGCGCCTGCTCTCGAACTTCGTGGGCCGGTGCGCGGAATGACGTTCGATCTCTACCCCGCGATCGATGTGCGGGGTGGTCGAGTCGTGCGATTACATCAGGGCGACTTCGATCAGGAGACGGTGTACGACGACGACCCCGTGGCCGTCGCTCGATCGTTCGAGACTGCAGGCGCGAAATGGATCCATGTCGTCGACCTCGACGCGGCGCGTCGTGCCGGCTCGAACCGCGATGTCGTCGTGGCAGTCGCCGCGGCGGTGTCGATACCTGTCCAGACGGGCGGCGGCGTGCGCGACGGGTCACTGCTCGACGCCGGCGTGGCGCGGGTCGTGTTGGGGAGCGCCGCCGTCGAGGACCCTGACATCGTGCGGCGCCTGGCCGACGCGTATCCGCAACGGGTCGCCGTCGGACTGGACCACTGGGACGGCGAGGTGCGAGTGCGCGGCTGGGAGCAGGGGAGTGGGCGCAGGTTGTCGGACGTCGCCAACGAGCTCGCCCTACCGGGCGTCGCCGCGTTCGTCGTCACGGACATCTCCCGCGATGCCACCCTGGTCGGACCCGACCTCGTCGGTCTCGGTGAGCTGCAGCGGGCGACCACGGTGCCAGTGATCGCGAGCGGGGGAGTCGGCTCGCTGGGCGACTTGGTCGCGTTGCGAACCCTTGGAGTCGCCGGAGTGATCGTGGGCAAAGCGATCTACGAGGGGCGCTTTCGCGTCGACGAGGCGGTGCTCGCGTGCAGTCGGTGAGGATCATCCCGTGTCTCGACGTCGATGCCGGTCGCGTCGTGAAGGGCACCAATTTCGTCGACCTGCGCGATGCCGGTGATCCCGTCGAGCTCGCGGCGCGGTACGACGACTGGGGGGCGGACGAGTTGGTCTTCCTCGACATCACCGCGTCCTCCGATGCGCGCGACACGATCGTCGACGTCGCGCGGCGTACGGCCGAGGAGGTGTTCATCCCGTTCACCGTGGGCGGGGGTGTTCGTTCCGTGGATGACGCCCGCCGGCTGCTGCGCGTCGGTGCCGACAAGGTGTCAGTGAATACTTCCGCCGTCGCACGCCCAGAGCTCATCTCTGACATCGCGGAGGAGTTCGGCACGCAATGCGTCGTGGTGGCGATCGACGCTCGTCAGGTCGAGGGCGACGCGTGGGAGGTGTTCACGCACGGAGGCCGCAAGCCGACCGGGCTGGACGCGGTTTCTTGGGCGGCCGAAGCCGAGGAGTTGGGCGCCGGCGAGATCCTGCTGACGTCGATGGATCGCGACGGCACTCGCGAGGGCTTCGACCTCGCGTTGACCCGCGCGGTGGTCGCCTCGACGAATGTTCCTGTGATTGCGTCAGGTGGCGTTGGCACGCTCGAGCACCTGGTCGAAGGTGTGCTCGAAGGCGGTGCCGACGCCGTACTGGCCGCATCCATCTTCCACTTCGGTCAGCACACCGTGCGTGAAGCAAAGGAGTTGATGGCCGCCAGCGGAATCACCGTGCGACTCGAACGCTGAGGCCCACGGCTCGTCGGCGGGGCTCAGGTCGCGGGCTTGCACCAGGCGACGGTACCGTTGCAGCGATGGTCAAGCCCGCAGCGAGCGATGGCGACAAGCTTCCGATCAAGATGTTGAACGACCGCGTCCTCGTGCAGCTAGGCGCCGCGGAGGGCGAGCGCCGCTCGGCCAGCGGCATCGTCATCCCCGCCACCGCACAGATGTCGAAGCGGCTTGCGTGGGCGGAGGTCGTGGCCGTCGGCGCCAACGTGCGAGCCATGGAGCCCGGCGACCAAGTGCTGTTCAACCCCGAAGATCGCTACGAGGTCGAGGTGCGGGGTGAGGACTACGTGATTCTTCGCGAGCGCGATGTTCACGCGGTGGCGTCAAAGCGGTTGGAAGAGGGCTCTACAGGTCTTTACCTTTGACCGCCATGCCCGCCGTCACGCTCGATGAGCAGCTGTCGAACGTCCAGTACAACGATGCGGGGCTGGTGCCCGCGATCGCACAGGACCATGCGACGGGGACGGTTCTGATGCTCGCGTGGATGACCGAGGCGACGCTACGGGAGACGCTCGAGACGGGTCGGATGGTGTACTGGAGCCGCAGTCGGCAAGAGGTGTGGCGCAAGGGCGACACGTCCGGCGACATCCAGATCGTGAGAGAGGCACGCTTCGACTGCGACAGCGATGTGTTGCTCTTCGTCGTCGAGCAACAAGGGAAGGGCGCCTGCCACACGGGCGAGTTCTCCTGCTTCTTTCGCGAGTTCTCGACTCCGCAGTGAGCATTCAGCCTACGCGGGCTGACTTCCACGCGCTGGCCCGCGATCACACCGTTGTACCCGTGTGGCGCGAAGTACTCGGCGACCTCACCACGCCGGTGGCGGGCTTCCTGCGTGTGGTCGGCGACGAGCCCGGGTTCCTCCTCGAGTCGGTCGAGCACGAGCGGTGGGGGCGTTGGTCCTTCGTCGGCCGGCGGCCTGCCCTCACGATCGTCGGGCGAGGGCGTCAGCTCGAGGTCGACCAGCCGCTGCCTGATGGCATTCCGCTGGATCGCGGGGTGCTCGCCACCGTGGAAGGCGTGCTCGGCCATTACCGGTCGCCGGCGTTGCCCGAGTTGCCGCCGCTGCACGGTGGACTCGTCGGTTACCTGGGCTACGACGTCGTGCGCGAAGTGGAGCACTTGCCCGACGTGCCGCCCGACGACCTCGGCAACCCCGACGCGGTGCTGTCGATCATCGGCGAGCTCGCGGCGTACGACCACTACCGCCAACGCGTCACGCTGGTGGCCAACGCCTACACACCCACCGCGGCAACTGCGGTCGAGCTCGACGCCGCGTACGACGATGCGTGTCTCCGTCTCGAGCAGCTAGCCCTCGACGGCGCCCGTTCGCTCGACGAGCCCTTGGTCGAGCCCCCGGATCGTGATGACCCGCTGCCCGAGGTGCGTTCGTCGATGGGATCGCGCCTCTATGGAGATGCGGTCGAAGTCGCGCGAGAGCACATCCTCGCGGGGGACATCTTCCAGGTCGTGCTGGCGCAGCGCTTCGACCTCGACCTCGACGCCGATCCGTTCGACGTGTACCGCGTGCTCCGTCAGGTGAATCCGAGCCCGTACATGTACTTCTTCCGCCACCCCACGGTGACGCTGGTGGGTTCGTCGCCCGAGCCGATGGTGCAGCTGCTCGATGGCAAAGTGATCTCACGGCCGATCGCCGGCACGCGGCGCCGTGGCCGCACCGACGAGGACGACCGGCGTCTCGCGGCGGAGCTCATCGAGCATCCGAAGGAGCGCGCCGAGCACGTGATGCTCGTCGACCTGGCGCGCAACGATGTCGGTCGCGTCGTGGACTTCGGCACCGAGCAGGTCGACGAGATGATGACGCTCGAGCGGTACTCGCATGTGATGCATCTGACCTCGCAGGTTTCCGGCCGCCTGCGTGAGGGGCTGGGCCCCATCGACGTGCTGCGCGCGACGTTGCCCGCGGGCACCGTGTCCGGCGCACCCAAGGTGCGCGCCATGGAGATCATCGACGAGCTCGAGCCGGTGAAGCGAGGTCCGTATGCCGGAGTCGTCGGCTACCTCGACTTCTCCGGCAACCTCGACACCGCCATCGCCATCCGCACGATGGTCGTGCAACCCGACGGTCGAGCATCGGTGCAAGCGGGCGCGGGGATCGTCGTGGATTCCGTTCCGGAGCACGAGGACCTCGAGTGCCACAACAAAGCCCAAGCCCTACTCGCCGCCGTCCCGGCCGCTCGCCGCATGACCGCCACCCGCCGCGCCATCGCGAACTCGACGAAATAGCCTGCGGGTTCCGATGTCTATTTCGTGGAGCACGGCGTTTGCTCAGTGGATCGAGCGGGACGTGATCCGTGCGTACGGTGACGACACCCTGACGTTCCTCCAGGGGCAACTCAGCCAGGACGTCGCCACGATGACATCTGGCGAGAGTCGGTGGTCGCTCCTGCTCGCACCCACGGGCAAGGTCGACGCGTGGCTACGGGTCACGCGGGTCGCCGACAACGACGTCATCCTCGACACCGACGGTGGGTGGGGCGATGCCGTGATCGCCCGGCTGAAACGGTTCAAGTTGCGCACCGCCTGCGAACTCGAGCCCGTGCCCGGTTGGCGCTGCCTGGCCGTCCGGGGGACGACCGTCGACGACCCCGCCGCGCGGCCCATCGTGTGGCCCGGCGCGTCGGGAGTCGACCTCCTCGGTCCCAACGTCGAGCTGCCGCCGGCCGTGCCGCTGGTGGACGACGCCTACGAATGCGCTCGCATCGAAGCGGGCGTGCCCGCGATGGGGCATGAGCTCACCGAGTCCACGATTCCCGTCGAGGCCGGCCAATGGCTGATCGACGCGTCGGTCAGCTTCACGAAGGGTTGCTTCACGGGCCAGGAGCTGGTCGCTCGCATCGACTCGCGTGGTGGCAACGCGCCACGTCCCGTGCGAGGGGTGCGCATCGCGGGCCGGATCGCGCCCGCCGCTCAGGTCACAAACCCAGAGGGTCGAGCGCTGGGTCAGGTCACGAGCGCGTGGTTCGATCCTGACCGCAACGAGACCATCGGTCTCGCGCCGCTGGCGCGACTGATCGAGCCTCCCGCCGACGTGCTCGTCGATGGCGCCCCGGCCAGCGTCGTCGAGTTGCCAATGCACCGGTGAGCGCCCTCGACGCGATACGCACCCGCCTGCGTTCGCGGGGAGTCCGACGGCTGCAGATCGGCGTTCCGATCGTCGTGCCCCTTGCCGTGCTGTCGGTCTTCGTCGTGCGCGGGTGCGCCACCGCCACGGTGCCCCTGGTGCATCCGCCTCCCGGCGTGACACTGCCAGCCAAGACCGCCACGACTGCGCCGTCCGACCTCACGGGTGTGGCGTTGGTCGCCGTAGATGGCAAGACGACGACGGTGCCGTCGCGGAACTCGGGGACGGCGCATCTCAGTGGATCGGTCAACGGTCCGCAAGGTCCGGTGCCAGGGGCGACCGTGGTTGTGGAGCATCTCGTCGACGACAAGCCACCGCCCATCAATGTCGGCACGAACCCCGAGGGTCGGTGGGATCTCCCGAACATCGCCGGAGGTCGCTACCGCGTCCGGGCCTTTCTCGCGCCGTCACTCGCGCAAGTGCAACCGGAGGTGTTCTTCCTCAACGACGGCGACCAGCGCTCGCTGGACCTGACTGTGGAGAACTTCGTCGGTGCGTCGGTCGTGGCGGCGGTTGCGCCCGATCCGCCTCACCTCAACCAGCCCTTGAATCTGGTCGTGCGTGTGGCGCGCAAGGTGGTCGACTCCACCGGTGTCGTGCGCAGCCAACCCACTGTCAACGCCGGAGTTGCGTTGACGGGGACTCCAGGGTGGACGGTGAAGGGCTCGCCGTCGGGATTCACCAACGGCACGGGCGACGTCACGTTCGCACTGGAATGCAAGTCTGTCGGCGCCAACCAGGTGCAGGTGGTGGTGCGCGCCACACCGAGCGACCCGCCGCAGCCCGCGTCACTCGAGGTGTCGGCATGCACCGATCCGGGTGCGACGTCCACCACATCGACGAGCGCGCCCGCGAGCAGCGGACCACCGACGACGACTACGAGCTCGTCGTCGCAGAACTGAGCGGCAGGACCACCGACAAACACGCGCCGCCGGCGTCGTTCCCGCTCGCCTCAACCGAACCGCCCATCGCCGACACGAGCTCGCGCACGATCGCGAGACCGAGGCCCGAGCCCGCCTCTTTGCTCCTCGGCTGTTGACGGGAAACGTAGAGCCGTTCAAAGACGTATGGCAGGTCGTCCGGTGCGATTCCGGGACCGTCGTCGCTCACCGCGAGACGTGCCCATCCATCCGCCGACTCGACCGAGACACGAATGCGCGTCTGGGCGAACTTGAGCGCATTTTGCAGGAGATTGGCCGTCACTTGCGCGAGACGGTCGGCATCGCCGCTCACGATCGCCGGTGCAGTCGTCTCGAGATCGACCTCGATGCCCGCGTCGGTCAGCTCGGGTCGGAACCCGTCGACGGTTCCTGCCGCGACGTCGACGAGGTCGACCTGCTCGAGGGACATCGAGAAGCTGCGCGATTCCAGTTTGGCGAGGTCGAGGAGGTCACCAACGAGGCGCTCCAACCGCCGCGCCTCGCTCAGGATGATGTTGCCGCCTTCCGTCGGATCGGGGAGCGCGCCATCGGCGATTGCCTCCGCGTAACCCCGGATGGAGGTGAGGGGCGTCCGGAGGTCGTGACTCACTGACAACAGGAACTGGCGTTCCACGCCCTTCGAGCGCTCCAGGACGGCCGCCATCGTGTTGATCGAGGCGAGGAGAGAGTCGAGCTCGTCCTTGTTGACGCGCAGGGACACGGGCACGCGCGCCGACAGATCCCCCGCGCTGATACGACGCGTGGCCTCCTCCGCTTGGCGGATCGGTCGCGTGAGCCGGCGACCGAAACGCCACGCCACGATTCCGCCGATGCCCAGCGTGCCGATGCTGGCAAGGAGGAACCAGCCCACCGCTGGCCGCAGCAGCGCGTCGACCTTGCGCGTGAGAACGACGACGGCCAGGACCTGCTGACCGCCCGGTCCCGGCACCTTCACGGAGGCGGGGGCCGCCGCAAAGACAAGGGAGCCTCGACTACCGATCAGCGTCTGGCCCGCACGCAGCTTCGTCAGGTCGAGCTGATTCACCGAGACGCCTCCCGGCAGTGGCTCGAGGTTGCGACCTCCTGGTCCGAAGCGGACGATGGCGACCCCTTCGAGTTTGAGCGCCCTGCGCAGGTTGGTCAGTACTCGCACCGGCCCCTGAACGTCCGCGTTCTCGATGGACGACGCGATGTCGACGGCCTGGGTTCGCAGTTCGCGTTGCGTCTGATCGCGTGCGCCCAACCGCGCGAGCACCAGCGTGCCAGCGCCCGCGATCAACAGCGTCGCCGCGACGGTTCCAAGGATGACGAGCGTGAGTCGTCGCGTCATCGAGTGCTACTCGAGCCGGTAGCCGATGCCGCGCACGGTCGCGAGGGGAAGGCCATCACCCAGCTTCTTCCGTAGCTGCCGAACGTGGACGTCGACCGTCCGCTCGTCGCCGTACCAGTCGGCCCCCCACGCGCCGTCGAGGAGCTGGCGGCGCGACAGCGCGAGCCCTTTGTTCTCCGCGAGGTATTGCAGCAGCGCGAACTCGCGCGTCGTGAGCGGCACCACTTCACCTGACGATCGTGCCTCGGCTCGACCGAGGTCAACCTCCACGTTGCCAACCGCGAGCACAAGTACGGCCGCATTGCGGCCAGGGCCATCGGCACGCCTCAAGATCGCCTTCACGCGAGCGACGAGTTCGCGGGGCGAGAAGGGTTTGGTGACGTAGTCGTCGGCTCCGAGCTCGAGACCCAGCACGCGGTCGATCTCGCCGTCCCGAGCAGTGAGCATGACGACTGGCACGTCGGTGGTGGTTCGAAGCCGTCGACAGACCTCGAGCCCGTCGAGGTCGCCGGCGAGGCCCACATCGAGGATCACGAGCCTCGGCTGGCGATCGTTGATCATGCGCAGACCGTCGTGGCCGTTGTCGGCCCGGTAGACGCGGAAGCCCGACTGCTCGAGGTAGAGCGACACCAGATCGGCGATGTGGGGGTCGTCTTCGAGAAGTACGACCGGCAGGGGTTCTCCCATCGGCCAGTATCGTCGCACCCCTCGTTGCCTGCCGGTGAGACCCTGATGAGGACTGGATGATGGCCGCGACCTATCTCGACACGATCCTTGCGGCCCACCGAGCCTCTGCCGCGGCTGACCATCGACCGTTTGAGCAACTGCTCGACGAGGCGAGGGCGTGCCAGCCGGCCAGGGGATTCAGTGCCTCCCTGCGTACCGGCTTCGCGGTGATCGCCGAGGTGAAGCGGAAGTCGCCGTCCAAAGGCGCGATCGACGCACAGCTCGACCCCGCCGCTCTCGCGACCGCATACGCGAACGGCGGCGCGGCTTGCATCTCGGTCCTCACGGATGCGGAGTACTTCGGAGGCTCGGTCGCGGACCTCACTGCGGTCCGCAGCGCGGTCGGAGTACCGGTCTTGCGCAAGGACTTCACGGTGTCTGCCGCCGACGTGTGCGATGCCCGCATCATGGGAGCAGACGCGTTGTTGTTGATCGTGGCCGCGCTCGACGATGCCGAGCTTGCCGACCTTCATGCGCTCGCGCTCGAACTCGGCCTCGAGGCACTGGTCGAGGTGCACGACGAGACCGAGCTCGAGCGGGCCTTGCGGGTCGACGCCGCGCTGGTCGGCGTGAACCAACGAGATCTGTTCACGTTCGCCGTGGACACCGACCGGGCCGTCCGAGTGGCATCCGAGATGCCTGGAGGTGTTCTCCGCGTGGCGGAGTCCGGTATTGCCGGGCCCCACGACGTCGTTCCTCTTGTTGCCGCCGGCTATCACGCCGTGCTCGTCGGCGAGAGCCTGGTGCGGGCGAGTGATCCGGCCATCGCGGTCGCCGCATTGCGTGCGGTCGGTCACCAGGGTCACCGGTAGCCTCGGCAGCCTTATGTTCGTCAAGATCTGCGGCATCACGAGCGAGGAGGACGCCCTTCTCGCCGTGGCCATGGGCGCCGATGCGATTGGATTTGTGTTCGCTCCGTCCTCCCGGCAGGTTGCTGCGGGCCTCGTTCGCGACATTGTGCGCCGGCTTCCACCCGAGGTGCTGACGGTCGGCGTCTTCCGCGACGAGTCGCCGCAGCGCGTCGTCGACATCGTGAACACCATCGGTCTGCGAGCAGCACAGCTTCACGGTCACGAGACCATCGAGCACACGCGATTGGTTCGCAGCAAGGTCACGTTCGTGATCAAAGGGTTCCCCGCGGGCGACCCGGCCCTCGATCGCGCCGACGAGTTTGGTGCCGACGCCATTCTGATCGACTCGCACGCGCCCGGTTCAGGCGAGATGTTCGACTGGTCGTTGGCCGAGGGCGCGCCGGTGAATCGTCGCGTGATCCTGGCCGGCGGCCTCACCCCCGAGAACGTGGCCGAAGCGATCGACCGGGTGAAGCCGTGGGGCGTCGATGTGTCGACAGGCGTGGAGGACGGCCCGGGGCGCAAGGATGCCCGCAAGGTGCGCGACTTCGTCCGCAACGCCAAGGCCGCCGCGCCGCGTCGCTACCAGGGGGATGAGGACGAGCGCCCGTTCGACTGGCAGGAGGACGAGTTCTGATGTCGCAGGTGATGGGGGAGCCGAGCCCCGAGGGACGCTTCGGTCGGTTTGGAGGGCGCTTCGTCCCGGAGACGCTCATCCCGGCCTGCAGCGACTTGGAGCGGGCATTCCGCTCGGCCTGGGGCGACTCCGAGTACCGCTCCGAGCTCGACCGTCTGCTCCGCGATTACGCCGGACGCCCGTCGGCGCTCACCGAGTGCTCTCGGCTGTCGGAGCAGCTCGGCCTCCGTGTGCTGCTGAAGCGCGAAGACCTCAATCACACCGGCTCGCACAAGATCAACAACGTCCTTGGTCAAGCCCTGCTCGCAAAGCGGATGGGCAAGACCCGACTCGTGGCCGAGACCGGCGCGGGGCAGCACGGGGTTGCAACCGCCACCGCGGCCGCGCTGTTCGGCATGGACTGCATGGTGTACATGGGCGAGGTCGACATGCGTCGCCAAGCGCTCAACGTGTTCCGCATGCGTCTGCTCGGCGCCGAGGTTCGCCCGGCCGTCTCGGGCAGTCGCACGCTGAAGGATGCGATCAACGAAGCGTTGCGCGACTGGGTCGCCACCGTGGAATCGACGCACTATTGCCTCGGCTCCGTGATGGGACCGCATCCGTATCCGTGGATGGTGCGTGAGTTTCAGCGCGTGATCGGCGACGAAGCGCGCGAGCAGTGCCGCGCGTTGCTCGTCGGTGCCGACCCGGATGTCGTCGTCGCGTGCGTGGGAGGCGGTTCGAACGCGGCTGGCATCTTCAGCGGGTTTTCCGAGCTTCTCGACGTCGAGCTCGTCGGGGTCGAGCCCGCCGGAGGTGCCGCCCTGGGCCATGGCGTTCCGGGCGTCGTGCACGGCTCGTTGAGCTACCTGCTGCAAGACGAATGGGGTCAAGTCCTCGAAGCCGAGTCGATCTCCGCTGGCCTCGACTATCCGGGAGTTGGCCCTGAGCACGCCCATCTCTCCGACCTCGGCCGCGCTCGCTATGTCGCCGTCACCGACGCGCAGGTGCTTGACGCGTTCGCGTTGATGGCGCGCACCGAAGGCATCATTCCCGCGCTCGAGCCGGCACACGCCTTGGCCTGGGTGGTATCCGCCTGCCAAGAGCTCGCCGGCAAGACCGTGCTGCTCAACATGAGCGGCCGCGGCGACAAGGACGTGCAGCAGGTCAGTGAGATCGTGGGCGACGACGTTGGGTGAGCTGGAGTCGGCGCTCCGCGGCGCGCGCGATCGCGGCCGCAAATTGCTCGTTCCGTACGTCACGGGTGGATTGGGTGACGACTGGACCGAAGTGGTTCGATCGGTAGCGGCCGCCGGCGCTGATGCCATCGAGATCGGTATTCCGTTCTCCGACCCCGTGATGGACGGGCCGACCATCCAGGAAGCATCCGAGCGAGCGCTCGCCGCCGGCGCGACACCTCAATCCATTCTCGACGGATTGCGGGGGCTCGATGCCGGCGTTCCGCTCGCCGTGATGACGTACTACAACATCGCCTTCCACATGGGACATGAACGATTCGCGCGCTCCCTGTTCGATGTAGGGGTTGCCGGAGCGATCTTGCCTGACCTTCCGCTCGAGGAATCGGGGCCTTGGTGCGCGGTCGCGGACGCGGTTGGCGTCGAGACCGTGATGCTGGCGGCGCCGACCGCGCCAGACGAGCGCCTGCCTCGCATCTGCGAGCGGTCACGCGGGTTCGTGTACGGCGTCGGCTTGTTGGGCGTCACCGGCGAACGCACGGCCCTTGCCGACTCGGCTCTCGTGATGGCCAAGCGATTGAAAGCAGTGACCGACAAGCCCGTGCTCGTGGGCGTCGGCGTGTCAACAGCAGCGCAAGCGGTGGCCGTCTGTCAGGAGGCCGACGGCGTGATCGTCGGCTCTGCGCTCATTCGCCGGCTGCTCGACGGCGAAGGGCCCGAAGGTGCCGCAGCATTCATCGGAGAATTGCGAGAAGAGCTCGACCGTGGCTGATCCAACGTGCGACCTGTGCGAGGAAGCGCGCATCACACCCTGGTTCTTCGAGGACGACCTCTGCTGGATCGCCGAGTGCGAGATCTGCGCGGTGCCGATGGTCGTGTGGCGCAGTCACGATGCTTCGCCACCCGACGACGTGAAGGCCGCGCTCCACGATCGATTGGCAAGCGTGGTGCGCGACCACTTCACGTTCGACCACTACGTCGACGACAACATGCGCAACATCCCCGACCACTACCACGCCCATGCCCGTCCCGTCGGCGGCTTCTTCGGTCATGGTCTCAAGCGCAAGGAACCTCCGCACGCGACAGGATGAGCCGCGACTATGCCGTGCTGCTGCCACCTGACTCGCCGCCAGCTGTTGCAATGGGCGGCGGTCGTCGCGGCGACGCCACTGCTGTCGGCGCTCGACGACAGCGCCCGTGCCTATGGAATGACTCGGGCGGCGAGCGCGGGACCGATGCTGCCCGTCAACCTCGAGCTGGTCACCCTCACCGAGACGTCCGCGATTCTCACGTGGTTCAGCGGCGATCCGACTCGTGTCGACTCATTCGGGCGCCTCGCGCCCGTACCGGCGGACACGGAAGTGTTGCTGGGCACCGCGCAGGCCGGATTGCATCAAGCGTTCTTCGACGCCACGCCCACGCCCTACCACTACGTCGAGCTCAATGGTCTGGAGCCTGGTCAGACGTACTTCTACGTTGCGCAGTCCGGCGGCATGCCTGCGACTTCCTCCGCCAACGCATTCGGCAACGGCGTAGGGAGTTCGACCCTCGACGTCGCCTCATCGGGTCCCTTCACGTTCACGACTCCGCAGCCGCCGCCTGGAGAATTCCTGTTCGCGATCGCACTCTGCAACGACCTGCACTTCGGCGAAACCGTGGCCGGGCTCGTCACGAGCCAAGGTGGCGGCATTCCCCCCGGGATCCAGCAGGTGCCCGGCGAGCCGCCGTATCCGGAGGTGATGACTGCCGCGCTCGGAGTCGAGGCGCGCCAGCGGGGCGCTGACCTGTTGGCCGTCAGCGGTGACGTCACGGCGGAGGCTGCGCAGAAGGACGTCACTGTCGCGAAGACGTTCCTCGATGCGTTCGGTCCCTACGGTGAGAGCTATGTCGTCACCCGCGGCAACCACGATCGACCGCACGCGGGCGACGCCGCGGGCGCCTGCTCGGCCGTGTCCGGGCACGACGGTCTTCATGACTGCTTTCGGGATGCCTTCTTTCCACGCGGGCCAACATGGTTCAGCACCGAGGCGAACGGACTGCGTGTCATTGGTCTCGACACGTACGACAAGATCGGCAATGGCGGTGACAACGGTGTGTTGAGCGAGGAGCAGTTCTCCTTCCTGGGTGACGAGTTGGCCTCCAGCAAGGATCAGCCGACGCTTGTGCTCGGCCATCATCCGGTGACGCTCGAGGCCTCGGTGACCACCGCCGAGCCGCTCATCTTTGACATGGATCAGCAGCAGGCGGTCCGCCTCGAGTCGCTCTATGCGGCGAGCCCGGGGGTGTTCCTGCATCACTCCGGACACACCCATCGCAACAAGCGGACGCTCTCGCCGACGGCGACGAATGTGGTTTTCCAAGAGGTTGCGGCCGTCAAGGAGTACCCCGGCGGCTTTCATCTGCTGCGAGTGTTCAGCGGTGGGTACGCGCTGAACTACTACAAGTTCCGTGATCTGCTCGCGCAGGAGTGGTCCGAGCGCAGCCGTCAGGAGTACGGAGGTCTTGCGCCCTTCTACGTCTTCGGCAACGTCGCCGACCGCAACTCGGTCGTGGTGCGCGACTTCTCTGGTCTCCAGACAAACACCGGCACGGGATTCGGGCCCGGCGGCGGTGGCGGTGGTGAAACGCTTCCCGCGACCGGAGCGGACAGCGAAGCAATCCTCGCCGGAGCGGCTCTCGCGGCCGCGGTCGCCGCGGGAACGTGGTTACGCGAGGCGAAGTCGCGTACGACTACCTGATCGACGAGGACCAGATCCTGCCGCACTGCCTGCAGTGCTGGCGCTGCTCCCGTGTGGTGAGGTCGATGTGGTCGAGGTAGCCGGCGCCGCCGCAGACCGGACAGTCGTCGGGGTAGTAGTCGCGGTGGCGCGCGGCCTCGTCATCGAGCTCGACGTCGTCACGAATGTCGATGACCCCAGGGCGCCGGTCACGCCGAAGGATGCGGCTCAGCAATCCCATCCCGAACCCCCGGCGAGTTCTCCATTGCGACCGGCACAGGTTATGCGCGCGATGTGCCGGGAACGCGACTGCGCTCGCTCAGTGACGTCGTGACTACGGAGTGCTGCGCTACCGCGCGCGAAGGACCTCGAGCGCCTTGTCGGCGTGCTTGTTCATACTGATCTCGCTGTTGATCACCGCAAGGATCTTGCTGTCGGTGTCGATGACGAACGTCGAGCGCTTGGTGGGTGTGATGCCGATGCCCCGTTTCACACCGAACATCTCGGCAACCGTCCGATCGGTGTCGGCCAGCAGCGGATAGTCGAAGCTGTGCTTGTCGGAGAACGCCTTCTGCTTCTCGACGGTGTCGGCGCTGATGCCAACTCGTTGGCCGCCGGCTTCTTTGAACTCGTTGGCAAGGTCGCGGAAGTGGCAGCTCTCCTTCGTGCAGCCATACGTCATCGCCGCGGGATAGAAGAACAACACCACCGGTCCGTCGCTCAGGAACTCGCTCAGCTTGCGCGGCGTGCCCGTTTCATCGGGCAGCTCGAAGTCGGCAACCTTGTCGCCCGTTTGCATGGGCAAGACCATAGTGTCGGCGGCGTGGAATCGGGCATCTCGGTCTATGAGGCCGTCGGCGGAATGCCGTTCTTCGTTGCACTCGTCGATCGGTTCTACGGACACGTCGCTCACGACATCATGTTGCGCCCTCTCTATCCGGACGACCTCGGTCCGCCGGCCGAGCATCTCGCGCTGTTCCTCGCGCAGTACTGGGGCGGACCAACGACGTACAGCGAAGGCCGCGGTCATCCTCGCCTGCGAATGCGGCACGCTCCGTTCGCGATCAGCCAGCGCGAGCGAGACCGGTGGCTGGTGGCGATGACCGCGGCGCTCGAGGAGGCTCACCTCGAGCCCGATCTCGAGCAGCGCTTCCTTGAGTACTTCACGATGGCTGCAGACACACTCATCAATTCCTAGGCGTCTCCCGTGCGGATCATTCTTTGCGATGACGACGCCCATCTACGTGTCGTCCTGCGCAGTGTCGTGGTCGCCCGTGGTCACGAGATCGTCGGCGAAGCCGAGACCGCGGCGTCCGCCTACTCGTTGCTGGCAGCAGAGCAGCCCGATGCCGCCATCGTCGACCTTGCGCTGCGCGAAGGGTCGGGCCACGACCTCGCCCGACGCGCCGCAGCCCAGGGTTGCCGCGTGATCGTGTTCTCCGCGTTCGTCGACAGCTTTGAATCGCGTTCACTGGTCGACGCGGTCGTCGACAAGCCAGATTTCCAAGCGCTCGAGGCGGCCATCGACATGCTGTCCAATCGTGCGACGCGGGACGACCGCTGGCGAGAAGGCCAATCCGACCGACGTCAGCAGAAGGATGCCGCGACCGAGCGACCCTTGCCCACCTCTCCGGTGGAGGAGCCGGCCGCGTTCTATCAAGCGTTGGGTGAAGCGGTGCCCGGCGACATATTGATGTTCATCGACATCCAGGATTCGAGTTTGGATGCGGCCGAGTCGCTCGCGGCTGCGGCCCGTGGCGTCATACGAGCGCACGATCGCTTGATGCGCAGAGACCTGCAGCTCAGCGTGCTGCTGGTCGATTGCACGCCCGAGGCCCCCGTGGCAGTAGCTGCGCGTCTCACGCAAGCATGGGACGCAACGGCGTATCGCAGCCGTTGGGTGTGGCGCCACACGATGCTCACCGAGGCTGAGTCACCGGCGGACGCGTATCAACGGCTCCGCTCTCCTCCCGCATAGCCGCGCGTCACCCGAGTGACACACGGGCCCGGATTGGCAGGTGATCCGACTCGCCGGCACGAACGACCTCGGCGTCGGTCGTGACGACGGGTGGCGTCGCGAGCAGGTGATCGATTTGGAACACTGGCCGCCGAGCGGGCCACGTCCTGCCACGCACGGTGTCGCGCCAGCCGGGCACGATGAACCGGGCCACCCACCGCCACATGTTGAAGTCGCCCATGAGCACCGCGGGTTGGTGTGCGTCCGGGAGGACGCCGCGCAACCGCCAGCGCAGCAACGGCGAGATGTGCTCGAGATGCGGGAAGTGGGACGTGCTCACCGAAAGCACCCCGCCGTCGATCTCGATGTCGGTCGTCATGACCGCGCGGTCGATGGGGTCGAACAGGAACCCGTCGAGGCGATGCTCGGTCACCGGTCCTCGCGGCACACGCGTCAGCAGCGCCTGGCCCCAGTCGCCGGCACCGACCGCGTCGCCGGTGTGCCCGACGAGGTGGCATCGCGGTTCCACTACCGCGCGGCCGGTCCACACCTCGTAGATCTCGTAGCCCAGCGTCTCGGCGACGTCCTCGGCCACGCTCGTCCCGCCGTCCGGCCGCCACACCTCCTGGAGCGCCAGCACGTCGGCGTCGAGCCGGCGACACGCGTCGAGGACGTCGAACGGCTCGTACGAGCGCGGGTGGCGACCCCAGTGGATGTTGAACGACGCGACGGACAGGCTGTGCATCGGCCGACGAGGCTACGGCCGGTAGATCCGGCGGTAAGGACACCCGTGCGTCGACTGCTCGTCGTTCACGTCGAGCTCACGAGGCTGCGGCGGGGACCACCAGGTTTCGCGGTTCGACCACGTGACGGTTCAGAAAAAGCGTGAGGATGCCAGCGCATTGGCGGCCGAAGTCCGGCGCCTGATCAAACGCGTGGGGCGCGCCGTCGAAGATGTGGATCTCGGCCGGTGCCCCTGCGTCGATCAGGGCCTGGTACATGTGCAGGCTCTCGCCCCAATGGACCACGTCGTCGCGGTTCCCGGTGACCAGCAGCGTCGGCGGGAACTGTGCATTGGCATAGCTCAACGGGCTCATGGCCGCGAGGCGAGGCTCCGAGACGTCATCGCCGACAAGGAACGCCATGCCCTGCGGCGCCCCCTTGGCGCGGGCGTCCTCGCCGAGAAAGTCGACGGGCGCGTAGAACGCGACCACGGCCGCCACCGGCCAGTCACCCAAGCCGGCTGCCAACAGCGCCAAACACCCACCTGCAGAGTTGCCCGACACCACGATCTTGCTCGGATCTACGCCGAGCGACGGCGCTTCGTGGTGAAGATACGCAAGCGCAGTGCTGACGTCGTCGATTTGGGCTGGCCATGTGGCCTCACCGGCAAGCCGGTACTCGCAGGCCAAGCACGTGTAGCCGGCCCGTCCCAGCGCGATGCCATAGCCGCGCAGCTGGCCGCGGTCGCCCGCTACGAAGCTGCCGCCATGGATCAGCAGCACGGCGGACCCGTTGGGGCTGGGCGGTCGGTAGAGGTCGGCAAAAAGATCATGCCCGCCGCCGCGGCCCACCGTCACCGTCTCGACCGCCACTCGCTCTGACACGCGCAACCCCCCAATCTCCGTCGAATCTAACGGAGAGCCCGATCAGACGGCGGTGCCAGCGCAGCGACACGTTCATGTGACGGCCAGCCGTACCGGCAGCCCTGACGCCAACGGCATGCCGGTGAGGGGGTCGACGTCATGGGTCGTGCTGGTGAGCGCGGCAACCGGTGCGTCATCACGACCGTGGTTCACCGACACCGTTCCCGGTCGCACAGCCGGATCGACGCGCACCACCGCGTCGATGTGGCCGTGGGCGCTCGTGATGCGCACGCGGTCGCCGTCTGCGATGCCGCGTCGCTTCGCCTCGTCGGGGTGCAGGCGGACGGCGGCCTCGGAATCCCGACCGACCACCTCGCCGGCGTA
Organism: Acidimicrobiaceae bacterium; assembly: GCA_041166685.1. Taxonomy (GTDB): domain Bacteria; phylum Actinomycetota; class Acidimicrobiia; order Acidimicrobiales; family JACDCH01; genus DASUCS01. Next base: position 19,838 of record JBEEGD010000522.1, read on the forward strand.
GTCGAGCGAGTTGAGCCGCCGAACCTCGCGCCGGTTCGTGAGTGACAACTCGTCGTTGTGGCTCGCAGCCGGCGGGCGATGCCGAGTGAGGCGCTCGACCAACTCAGGTGGGGCCACCTGCCAACGGCCATCGGGCAGGAGCTCGTCCGCGACCCATCCGTACTGGTGTGGCACGTCGACGCCGTGGGGTCCAGCGGACAGGACCACGTCTGGGTCGAGGCTGGAGCGGGCCAAGACCCCGCCGAGGAACAACTCGTCGCTGAGGTCGTCAGGATCGGCACCTCCGAGGATGTCGCCGCCCATTCGCCGGGCCAGTTGCCCGAAGATCCACCACACCGGTCGACGCTCGGCCGCCGGTGCAACGACCGCGGACGTGTACTGGATGCCGGAGCGGATCGAGACGTTCTCGGCGAGCGTGATGTCGGCCCGCTCGAGTTGGCCGGCGGCCGGGAGAACGTGCGTGGCGAGCGCGGTCAACTCGCTGTCGGCCACGTCGACCACGGCGAGCACGTCGAGCGATGCGAACGCGGCTCGAGTCCGGTCGATGTCAGGGAAGGCGTGCAGCGGGTTGCCACCGCCGATGACCAGGGCGCGCAGGTTGCCGGCCTCGATCTCGTCGACCATCGCGACGCACGGGTACTGACCGAGCACGGGGCGAAGTTCGGGTCGGCTGCGCGGCCCCGGGCCAACGGCCGGCGGGTACGGGCCGGGCCGTAGCCGCATCACCGCGCCGCGGTTGAAGCGCATGCCCGTGTCGCGGTCGAGCGATCCGCTCAACACGAGCAAGACCCAACGCAGCCACTCAGCCAGCACGCCATCGGTGCTCATGGTGAGGCCAGTGCCGCACATCACCACGAGCCGCCCGCGGTTGACCCGCACCTCCGCGAGCAGTGCGAGCAATTCGTCACCGTCGACACCGGCCGCGACCGCGGCCCGATCGAGGGTGAAGTCGCTGAGCGACTCGCGCAAGGTCGCCAGATCAGCCTCCGCGCAGCGCGTGCCGGCGTCGACCCCGTCGCGCAGCACCTCGGCGCACAACCACGCCAGCACGACGGTGTCCGAACCGGGGCGGACGGCGAGCTGACGATCGGCGTGGGCGGCGGTCTCGCTCCGGCGGGGGTCGAGCACCCAGACTCGCCCGCCGAGGGAGCGGTAGCGGCGGAGGTGGGTGATGGGGTCGGCCATCGAGGTGCCGTAGCCGTGCGACACCACTGGGTTGATGCCAAAGGCAATGAGCAGTCCGGGCTGTTCCGGGTCCCAGACCGGGTTCAGCATCGCCTGGCCAGTGACGAGCTCGGCGGCGGTCAGCACAGGCGCGTTGTCCACGGTCACCGCCGTGTACAGCGAGCGCGATCGGAGCGACGCGAACCACGTCATCGATGACACCTGCGCGGCGCTGTCGAAGCCGAAGCCGGTGGCGAGATAGAAACCGACGCTGTCGTTGCCGTGCGCCTCGCGCGCCGACCCGATGCGCGCGGCCAGGTCGTCCAGCACCTCGTCCCATGGCACCGTCGTGCCGTGGAGCCGCGGTTGGTCGAGACGTGCCGGCCCGTGATGGAACGCACCGAGCGCGCGGCCCTTCGGGCATGTGTAGCCCTTCGAGGCCGGATGCTCGGGATCGCCGCGCACCCCCACCACTCGGTCGCCGTCGACCGCCACGAGGACGCCGCACGCCGCCGCGCAGATGCGGCAGTAGCTCGCGCGCTCCTCGCTCATCGCAGCAGCCTGTCAGCCGCGGACGCGCTGAGCGCCGTTTCACAGCTCGGTCCGGATCGAGAGCGCGTGTGTGGGAGGCACAGCCGCCTACGGTTGAACGATGCCACTCAAGCCAGGTGACAAGGCCCCCGGTCACCCGCGTTCGCCGCTGCCCGACAACGAGCCGCGCACGGGACAGGTGGCATTCGTGGTCGACGAGCTCATTGGCGCGATCGACGATTGGATCAGGCTCGGCGTCGGACCTTGGAACGTCTGGACGTTCGACGAACAGCTGTTGCGGTCACGCACGTACGGGGACGCGTCAGGGACGTTCTCCGCTCGCGTCGCCCTGTGCTCCATCGGTCCGCTGACCTACGAGCTCATCGAACCGTTGCAGGGTCCTTCGATCTGGCACGGCTTCCTCGACCAAGGGCGATCGCGGATGCACCACCTCGGCTACTACGTCGCAGACATCGATCAGGCGATCGCCGCCATGGCCGAGCAGGGTTTCCACCCGGTCCAGTCGGGGGCTGGGTTCGGCGTCGACGGAGATGGGGCGTTCGCCTACTTCGACACGCTCGAGGCGTTCGGCTGCTACTTCGAGGCGATCGTCGGCCCGCGCGCCCTGCCTGATCCTGAACTGGTGGTGTCGATGTCGTCGGACTGATCGCTCGTCGGCGGTCGTCACGCGCTTCGATCTAGCCTCGGCGCATGCCACTCAAGCCAGGGGACAAGGCACCCGACTTCACCCTGCTCGACCAGCATGGCGAGCCCTTCACGCTGAGCAAGTCGCTCAAGCAGCGGAAGGTACGGCATTTGATCTACTTCTACCCGAAGGCCGACACGCCTGGATGTACGAAGCAGGCGTGCGGTTTGCGCGATGCGATGCCGAAGGTCGGCGACACGGTCGTGCTCGGCATCAGTCCTGACAAGCCGGCGAAGCAGAAGAAGTTCGACGAGAAGTACTCGCTGGGTTTTCCACTGCTGGCGGATGAGGACCACGCCGTTGCGGAGGCTTTCGATGTCTGGACGGAGAAGTCGATGTACGGCAGGAAGTACATGGGCATCTTGCGCTCGGCCTTCCTGATCGACGAGAAGGGCAAGATCGAGGACGCCTGGTACAAGATCAGTCCGCAGGACACTGCGACGAATCTTTTGCAGTCGCTCGCCGGCTAGAACCGCGCCCCTGTAACCGGCATCAATCTCGCGGATGCCGAAGACTCAAACGTGTCGGCTCACATCCGGCTTTTCGCCGGATCTCAGCCGGATCGTTGGTGTCTGACCCGCGCGCGATGTGCACGATCGCGACCGCGGCGCCAACAAGCAGTACGGGCTCGGCCGACACCCGCAGGCGCTGCTGGCCATAGACCAACGCCGCGGTACCCGTCACGGTCACGATGATGGCAACCAACGGCAGCACTCGAGCGCCGCGACGGCGGAGAAGGACGAGGCCGTAGCCCGCGAGCAGCGCGACCGGCAGATACGCCGTCCAAGAGACCAACTGCCACGTGACGTTTCTGCTCTCGACCGCTTCGAACCGGGCTTCATCGATGGGGTTGTACAAACCCCACTGGCGCAGGATCCGGGCCGGCACCACGAGCAGGAGTCGCCCGGAGTGATCCAGGACGTAGCGGCGCCCGTCGCGTTGTAGTTCGTTGTTGAGTGCGACCTCGCTGATGCTGGCTTGATCAGGCCGTTGCGTACATTCGAACGACCACGATCCGAGCAGTTTCCCGTAGTAGGTGTCCGGGCAGTTGGTACCGGCGATCGCGGTCCCGGTCTGGAGGGTGGCGATGGTCGGTGTCCCGAGGCGCTGGTCGTTGCGGATCACCCACGGAGCGACCACAAGACCGGCAACCGTCAACGAGCCGACAGCAAGAACGAGGCGGCGTCGCCAGGGCAGGTGGAGCCCGAACAATGCGGCAGGGACCACCAGGACCGGAATCAACAGGACCGCGTCGCCGCGGGTGAGGATCGCGGCGCCGGCCAACGCGCCCACCAACGCCCATTGCAATGTCGTCGGCTGCTCCATCGCGCGGTACACCGCCAAAACACAACCGGCGACCAGCGGCACGTAGAGCGTCTCGCTCATCACCGCCGCGTCGACGGCGAGGAAGATCGGGTACACGGCGGCGAGCGCAGCGGCGCACAGGCCCACTGCGTTGCCCGCGACCCGGCGACCGAGGTAACCGACGAGCACGATCGTGATTACTCCTACGCCGCAGCCCGCAAGCTGGAACGTCCGGGGCGAACTGCCGATCGTCTTGGTGACGAGAGCCAGGAAGAACGGATACAGCGGCGGCCGAAACGCGGTCGCGACCGAGGTGCCGTGCCCGTAGAACATCTCGGGATCGATGTAGCCATCGCCCGACGCGATGGTGCCCGAGACGAGCCGGTACCAGATCGAGTCCAACCCCACCTGGATCCGGTCGGAGAACGCGAGCACGTACGCGACCCGCAGCACGAGCCCAGCTGCGGAGATGCCGGTCAACGCAGGGAGGAAGGACCCGCTACGCCGATGTCTGCCGAGGGACTCGATCGCAGGCAAGCTAGACAAGTCGCGACTGTGATCTCACACTGCGGCCCCCACCGTCGTTGTAGTTGATGTGACGCTGCCCCCGTTTCAAGCCGTCCTCGACGAGCACCGCCACGGTGTGCATCGGTATCTCGTGGCCGCAGTCGGGACGCATGAAGCCAACGACTGCTTCCAGGAGACGATGCTCGCCGCGCTACGTGCGTATCCGAAGCTCGAGCACGGCGAGAACCTGGGCGGCTGGCTGTACACGATCGCTCACCGCAAGGTGATCGACTTCGTGCGGGCTCGCGATCGCCGCCCATTGCCAGTGCCCGAAGTGCCCGAGCACCGCTTCGAGCTCGCCGACCTCGGCGATGGTCCTGTGTGGGCGATCGTCGCGGAGCTGCCCCCCAAGCAACGCACCGCGGTGTTGTTGCGTCATGCCGCCGACCGTCCATACAGCGAGATCGCCGAGGTGCTCGAGTGCACCGAGGCTGCCGCCCGCCAGAACGTACGTGTCGGGTTGGCGCGTTTACGAGAGGAGATGAGCCGATGACCAGTGTGGAGGCCGCCACCGCTGCGTTCCTGAAGCGAGCGGACAAGGAGGGGTTGATCGACGTCGCCTACACGACCGTCGACACGCCCGTCGGGCCCATCGGTGTCGCTTCGACCGGCGCCGGGCTCGTGAAGGTCGCGTTGCGCCCGCACGAGGAGGACTTCCTCGGAGAGCTGTCGGCGAACGTCTCGCCGCGGATCCTCGAGCAGCCCGCGAAGCTCGACGCGGTGCGCCGTCAGCTCGACGAGTACTTCAACGGTCGGCGCACGATGTTCAGCCTGCAGATCGACTGGCAGCTTTCACGGGGGTTCCGGCAGATGGTGCTGAAGACGTTGTTCTCCGATGTGCGGTTCGGCGAGGTCGTGAGCTACGGCGAGCTGGCCACGCGGGTCGGCCATCCCAAAGCGAGCCGCGCCGTTGGTACCGCGATGGCGACGAACCCTGTGCCGATCGTGGTGCCCTGCCACCGCGTGCTGCGGACGGGCGGTTCGATCGGCAACTACGGCGGCGGCGTCGAGATGAAGCGCCAGCTGCTCACCTTCGAGGGCTCGCTCCTCGCCTGACCCCCTGCGAACTTGGGGTGGATATCGGGGCTATAGCGCCGCTAGTCGCCCCGAGTTCGTGCGTGCGAGGATCAGGCGGGGCCCAGGACCAGAGTGCCGTTGTGGCCGCCGAAGCCGAAGCTGTTCGACAGGCTGGGCCCCGGTGTCCACGGTCGGGGCTCGCGCAGGACGATGTCGATGGTGGGCAGCGCCGGATCGATCGCCTTCGTTCCGTCGGTCGGTGGGATGAGCCCGTGGGCCATCGACAGCACGACGGCCGCGGCCTCCAGTGCACCAGCTGCACCGAGAGCGTGGCCGGTGACACCCTTCGTCGACGTGACGATCGGACCAGGGGAGCCGAAGAGGTTCGCGATGGCCTCTGCTTCGGCGGCGTCGTTGAGCGGTGTCGATGTGCCGTGAGCGTTGATGTGCACGATGTCGGACGGAGTGAGGCCCGCATCGTCCAGTGCGAACTCCATGCACGTGATCGCGCCTGTCCCGCCCGGCGCCGGTGCGGTGATGTGATGCGCATCGGCCGTTGATGCTGCGCCGAGTACCTCCGCCAGGATCGTGGCGCCGCGGGCTTCGGCGGCTGACCACTCCTCGAGCACGAGCACGGCGGCGCCTTCGCTCATCACGAATCCATCGCGCTCCGCGTCGAACGGGCGCGACACGCCGGAGTTCGACAACGCGGTCATGTTGCGGAAGCCGGCCACGCCCGTGATGGTCATGGCCGCTTCGCTGCCACCGGTGAGCGCGGCGTCGCAGCGGCCGTTGGCGATGAGCCTCGCGGCATTGCCGATCGCATGCGTCGCGGCCGCGCACGCCGTCACCGTCGTCTCGCACGGCCCGCGCCATCCGTAACGCATCGACAGCCCGGCCGACGCGGCGTTGCTCATCATCATCGGCACGAGGAACGGCGACACGCGGCGCTCGCCCTTCTCGTGACGCGTGATGATCTGTGTCTCGAGCGTGTCGAGGCCGCCCACGCCCGTGCCCATCAGGACGGCGGCGCGGTCGAGGTCGACCCCGATGTCGCCGGCTTGCGCCATGGCCTCGTTCGCCGCCGCGAGCGCGATCTGCGCGAAGCGGTCGGTGCGCTTGGCCTCCTTCGGGTTCTCGAACGCCGTCTCGGGTTCGAAGCCGTTGATGCGCCGCTCGCCCGTCGGCTGTGGCGCGAGCAGGCCAGCCCAGAATGCGTCGCGACCGATGCCGCAGGCGGCGAGCACGCCGACGCCGGTGACCGCGACCCGCCTGGCCTCGGGCGCTGGTTTCACAGCTTCGACTTGATGAGCTCGAACGCTTGGCTGACCGAGGTGATGCCTTCGAGCTCTTCCTCGTCGACCGTGATGTCGAACTCCTCCTCGAGGTCCATCACCATCTGGACGAGATCGAGGCTGTCGGCATCGAGATCGTCGGCGAAGCTCGACTCGAGTTTGATCTCGTCGATCGGCTTGCTCAGGCTGTCGGCCGCCGTCTTGCGGAAGCGCTCGAACAGCTCGTCACTCATTGTGGGGTTTCTCCTTGTAGTAGGGGAGGCAGTTGCGGGGGATGGAGATCTTGGTCAGTTTCCCATGGCGAGGCCACCGTCGACCGGAACGATCGCCCCGGTGATGAAGGCCGCCTCGGCGGAAGCGAGGAAGCGTACGGCGGCAGCCACCTCCTCGGAAGTTCCGAATCGGCCGACCGGAACCGAGGCGACGGCTCGCTCGCGCCAGTCATCACCCAACGTGCTGGTCATGTCGGTCTCGATCGGGCCTGGAGTCACGATGTTCGCGGTGATGCCCCGGCTTCCGTACTCGCGGGCGATGGACCGGGCGAAACCGATGAGCCCGGCCTTGGTGGCGGCGTAGTTCGTCTGGCCGGGCGCTCCGAGGTAGGCGCCAACCGACGACACGAACACCAGCCGACCCCATCGGGCTTTCATCATCGGTCCGATGGCGCGTCGGGCGACATGGAACGCGCCGGTGAGGTTGGCGTCGAGCACGGAGTGCCAGTCCTCGTCACTCATGCGCGCCAGCAGCGTGTCGCGGGTGATGCCGGCGTTCGACACGACGACTTGCACTTTGCCGAGCTCGGCTTCGATCTTGCTGAAGGTCTCGTTCACCGCCGCCGAGTCGGCCACGTCGCACGCGAAGCAGGGAAAATCGTCGGTCGAGGTGGAGCGCGAGAGAACGGCGACTCGGTCGCCACCCGCGGCGAAGGCGCGCGCGCAGGCGAGCCCAATGCCGCGTGTGCCTCCGGTGATGAGCACCGTCCGCGGTTCCGCAGGGGTGTCGGTCACCGTGACCACCGCACGATCGCGCTGGACCAGGTCATGCCCGCACCGAAGCCGACCATGAGCGCGAGGTCGCCGGGCTTCAAGCGACCGTTGTCCGCGGCGTCAGCCAGCGCGATGGGGATCGACGCCGCGGAGGTGTTGCCCGTGCGATCGAGTACGACGGCGGTCCGGTCCATGGAGAAACCGAGCTTGGCATTGGCCGACTCGATGATGCGGATGTTCGCCTGGTGGGGCACGAACAATGCGATGTCGTCGGCGGTCACCCCTGCACGTTGCATTGCGCGCTTGGACGAATCGATCATCACTCGCACGGCGCGGCGGAACACCTCCTTGCCTTCCATGCGCATGTAGCCGCCGATGTCGGCATCGAGGATCGAACGGAGCGAGCCGTCGCTGCCAAGGTCCCATCCGAGGAGATGTGTCTCGCCCTCCGTGGCCTCCAGCACGACCGCGCCGGCGCCGTCGCCGAACAAAACGGCGGTGGTCCGCTCGTCCCAGTCGATCATGCGCGACATCGTCTCGCTCCCGATCAGCAGGACGCGGTCGGTACCGCCGGCCGCGATCAGCTGGTGTGCGGTCACGAGGCCGTACACAAACCCAGAGCACGCGGCATTGAGATCGAACGCGCCGCACTCGAGTCCGAGTACGTGCTGCACTGTCGATGCGGTCGCCGGGATCTGCTGATCGGGTGTGGAAGTGCAGAGGACCACTAGATCGACGTCCTTCGCGGTCACGCCAGCGTGATCGAGCGCGATCTTCCCGGCGTCGATCGCGAGGCTTGACGTCGTGCCGCCGATGCGACGTTCGTGAATGCCGCTGCGCTCGACGATCCACTCGTCGCTCGTGTCGAGCACGGCAGCGAGGTCGTCGTTCGTGACGACCTTCTCGGGAAGGGCGGTGCCCCATCCCGCGATGCGCGCTGACCTCATGCGGTGCGGAGCCAGGCGATCGGCTGGCGCGACATGACGCGCTCGCCGAGATGCGCGAGAACGCCCTCGATGCGACCTGAGAACGGCGAACGCACTTCGGCGTCGCCGACGGTGCCCAGCAGATCGCCGGCCTCGACGGTCTGACCGGTGCCGAGGTCGGCCGCGGGCTCGAACAACCCGGCGGCCGGGCTCACCACCACTCGCTCGGTCATGAACAGGTGCTCGCCCTCGTGATGGGCCGCGGCCGATTCACCTTCGATGCGCTCGAGGAGTGTGTCGAGATCGTCGGGCGTGCCAACGGACAGGGCTCGGGTGCCGTCGAGCGTGCGCTTGACCGTTCCGGCGAGCACGGTCCCGGGGCCGAGCTCGACGTAGGTGGCCACACCTCGGTCTTCGAGCACGTGCAACGTCTGGCGCCAGCTGACGGGGCTGCAGAGTTGGGCGGTGAGAAGACCGGGCCAGTCGATGGGATCTTCATGCGCAGCGGCGTCGACGTTGGCGACGACGGGCACCTCCATCTCGCGGAACTGCACCTCGGCCACCGCCTTCCTCAAGCGGTCACGGGCCGGCGCCATCAGCGGCGTGTGGAAGGCGCCGCCGACCTTGATGGGTAGGACCTTGGAGGCGCCGAGTTCCTTGGCGATCTTGGTGGCCGCGGCAATGCCCTCGGGGTCGCCGGCGATCACGACGTTGCCGGGAGCGTTGAAGTTGGCGGCCCACACGTCGGCAGCGGCTCGCATGCAGGCGATCTCGACCTGGTCGTCGTCGAGGCCGAGCACGGCGGCCATGGTCCCGTGGCGCTCCTCGGCCGCGACCTGCATGGCCTCGCCCCGCTCGGCGACGAGGCGCACCCCGTCGGCGAAATCGAGGGCGCCGGCGCAGGTCAGGGCGCTGTACTCGCCGAGGCTGTGACCCGCGGCCACGGATGGCTCGACGCCCAGCATCTCGACCGCGTCGAGCACCACGAGGCTCAGGACGTAGGTGGCGAGCTGCGCGTTGCGAGTCTGCGTGAGCTCGTCGGCGTCAGCTTCCAGCAGGAGTCTGGCCACATCCCGGCCAGCGGCTTCCGACGCCTCGTCAACGAGTTCCCAGGACTCGTGGTCGATCCAGGGCCGTCCCATGCCGGGTTTTTGCGATCCCTGGCCAGGGAAAGTGAACGCAATTGTCATCTGGGGACGGACTCCGGACGTCAGCAGTCGCAGCATCCGACTCACGGTGGCCCAAGAAGGTTTCAGCTTTGTGGCAGTTCCGTGAAGCGGGATCGATTACGAGTCGAACTTTGCCTCTTCGCGCGCCAGCTTCCGGTTGCGGAAGGCGGCGATGGCGGCGACCAACGCGCCAAGCGAGAGCAGCCGTCTGAGCCGTTTGGGACGCCGTTCTGACACAAACCCGAGATTAGGCTCGCGGTCCTGCCCGGGTGGCGAAATCTGGTAAACGCGATGGTCTCAAACACCATTGCCGCAAGGCTTGCGGGTTCAAGTCCCGCCCCGGGCACCTCAGCTCTTCGGACCCACGATCTCGTCGAGGACAGCGACGCTGTGGCGCCGTGCCACCGAGACAGACAATCCGTTGTTGTGGCGAGCGTCGACGCCGAGAGCGCCGCACGCATCCATGAGAAGGAACCGGATGTCGCGCGAGCGGTTACTGAAGAAATAACGGGTGTACTGGTTGCGCCTGTCCCTCGGGCCCACTCGGTTGATCGCCCGACACCCAGCGGTGTGACAGTGGATCAGGGGCGGCGGCGCGGGTTCGTCATGTCGTGGTAGGCGGACTGCATCGCCTCGGGGCGGTCTTGTTGCAGCAGCGCGAGCTCGTTCCCGCTGCGGTCGTGAAGCACGAGACACGGTCCGTCGGGGACGCCCACCCGAGTCGCGCTCTCGAGCCATCCAGTCGCCTTCAGCCATTCGCTCGTGACCGACAGCGATCGCACCGCCCAGATCGGCAAGCAGCTGGGCACCGGACGATGGTCGGCGAGTACGACCAACGGCGACCCTTCCGGTCCGACGCGCACGGCCGCGACGTCTGCACCGAACGCCTCGAAGTGCCACATCAAGTCGCCGCCCATCACCTCGTCGTACCAGGCGAGATCTGCGCGGATGTCGCTCGACCCCATGTACAAGTACACGAGTCGACCCAACGGGAACGGGTCGATGTCGGTGGTCACGCCCGCAGGCTACGACCGGGTCAGGTCACCAGCCGGACGGTGCACTTCACTGCGTCGATCATGCCGTCGGCGCCAGCGATGGTGACGCCGAGTGACGACAGCACCGGGTCGATGAACAACTTGTCGAAGCCAGCGAGTTGCGTCTGGAGCGCGGTCGAGATCGCGGCGTTGAGCACGGGGTTGGTGATGCCAAGACTGGAGAACACCGTGTTCGCGACGTTCGTGTTGCCGACCCCGCCGTCGTACCGCCAACTCGTCGGCAGGATGTTGTCCTTCGCGTCACCCACGAACGTGTGCGTCTCGTCGCCTCCGAGCACCCCGGAATTCGACTCGATGTCGCCGCTCAACACCGCACCGTGCTTGAAGGTCTTCTTCACCGTCACCGCCGTGGCGGCGTCGAGGGTGACCACCACCGGCGGGAATCCGATCGCCACGGAGCCGTGCAGGAGTGCTTGTGGCTGCAATGACAACGCCGTGGTGGATTGCAGGGCGGCGTCGGTCACCGATCCGATGTGCATCGCGATCCCGTTGGTGAGCACCCGGAGGTTTGTCGAAGAGGTCGAGGTCGGCTCCCCGCACTTGACCGAGGTGAAGAACGACTCGGCAGCCGCGGCTTCGATCACGATCGGAATCGTCGTGGCCTGGACAAGCGGCAGGCCCGAGGCCGTGAGGTCGAGGGTGATCGGGATGCTGGTCGCGATTCGGACCTGCGCAGTCTTCGGGCCGCAGCCCGGCTCGAGTCGGAGTGGATCGGTGCACGGACCGCTGCCTTGGAAGTTGTCGTGCATCTGCGGGGCCTCGATGATCGCCACGCGGATCGGCGCGGTCAGCACGCCCGGGATCCCCGTGGTGATGGTCGTCGAGAAGAAGTTCTTTCCGTTGATGATCTCGCCGCTGTTTTGGATGAGATCGAGCGCGTTGATCTTGTAGTTCGCCGCGCTCGACGTGCTCCCGGTCGCCACGAAGAGGAGCTGACCGAGGCTGAGCGTCAGCGTGTTGGAGGCCTGATTCGCGAACGCGGCGATCTGGTTGCCCGCGGCCACGTCGGCCGCGTTTGACGATGCCCGAAGCGCGGTCACCTCGGCGTTGAGCAGGTCGCGCGCCGAGATCGTCGCGCTGAGGAGCTCATTGACCGACCCGAACCCGGCCGCGGCGGCCAGGTCACCGAGGAGGACGGAGCCGTTCGCGATTCCCTTGTAGCTGAGCGCATCGAGGTTGATACCGATTGGCGGAC
>JBEEGD010000523.1:0-5544 GCA_041166685.1 Acidimicrobiaceae bacterium
TCCTCGGCACTGAACGTGCCGCCGCCCTGCCAGAAGATGAAGACCCCGACGTTCACGAGGATCAACAGCACGGTGACGAACGGGGTGCGGAGGGTCGGGTTGCGATCCGCCAGCGGCAGCATTGCAGGAACGTATGCCCTTGCCGCCCGCCTCCAACCCCTATCCACGTAGGGTGCGAACTTTTGCAAGCAGCGGGTCAAGCTCAATAGGCTCGGTGAATGCCTCAGAACGAGCTTTTCAAGCGGTATCTCGAAGCCGGCATGCAGTTCTCACAGATGACGCGCGATCGGGCTGAGGCCATCGTGCGCGACCTCGTCAAGGCGGGAGAGGTGCAGGCCGAGCAGACACAGGCCATGGTCACCGAGGTCCTCGAGCGCAGCCGCAAGAACACCGAACGCTTCGTCGAGCAAGTGCAGGCCGAGGTGCGCAAGCAGCTGTCAGTGGCGGAGTTCGTGACCAAAGACGTCGTCGCCCGCCTGCAATCGCAGATCGATGAGCTACGCAGCCAGCTGCCCGGCCCGGTCCGCATGCGAGGCGGAGGCGCGAACAAGACCGCCAAGAAAACCGCGCCGTCCAAGAAGGGCCCCGCCAAGAAGAAGGCGCCGTCCAAGAAGCGGGCTCCCGCGAAGAAGGCCGCGGCCAAGAAGTCCGCTTCGTAACGGAGCCGGCCAACGAACGCCCGCCGGCGCCTCGACGCCGAACTCGTGCGCCGGGGTCTCGCTCCGAGCCGTGAGCGGGCAGTGGAGCTGATCGGCGCGGGACGGGTCACGGTCGGCGGTGCGCTCGCCGAAAAGCCAGCTCGGCTGGTCGCACCGGCTGACGCGATCGTCGTTCAGGGGCCGGCGCGTCGCTACGTGAGCCGAGGCGGCGAGAAGCTGGCCGCTGGGCTCGACAGTTTTGGCGTCGACGTCGAAGGGCGCCGCGCCCTCGACGCCGGGGCGTCGACTGGTGGATTCACGGATTGCCTCCTGCAACGCGGTGCCCGCGAGGTCGTGGCCGTCGACGTGGGCTACGGACAACTGCACGAACGCCTCCGCGGTGACACACGCGTGGACCTACGAGAGCGCACCAACGTCCGCACGCTCGATGCGGCAGCCATCGGCGGTCCCGTCGATCTCGTCGTGGCCGATCTGTCCTTCATCTCCCTACGGTCGGTTGCGCCCGCGCTGCTCGCGTGTGCGAACGCAGGGGCCGACCTGGTGCTGCTGGTCAAGCCGCAATTCGAGGCGGGACGGGCCGAAGCATCCCGAGGCCGAGGGGTGATCCGCGACCCCGAGGTGCGCGCTCGCGTGCTCGAGGAGGTGTGCGGCGCGCTGACCGACCTCGGCGCGGCCATCATGGGGACGATGGAGTCGCCACTCAAGGGGGCGGACGGGAACGTGGAGCTCCTTCTGCACGCGCGCAACGACACTCGAGAGGCCGAGTGATGGCGACGATCGCGATGCTTCTGCACCACGCGCGCCACGAAGCCGTGGAGCTTGCAATCGACGCCGTCGACTGGCTGTACGAGCGGAATCACGAGGCCCGGCTCCCGGAGGAAGACGCCGCGCTCATCGGTCGACCCGAACTCGGTGTCGAAGACAGCGCGCTGGCCGATGGGTGCGACCTGGCCGTCAGTCTCGGAGGCGACGGCACCATGCTGCGCACCGTCGACCTCGTCGCTCCGAAAGGTGTGCCCGTCCTCGGGGTCAACGTCGGTCAACTCGGCTACTTGACCGAGGTCGAGCCCGCGGATCTGTTCAGTGCGCTCGAGCGGGTGTTCCGGGGCGAACATCGCATCGAAGAGCGCATGATGCTGGACGTGCACGTCGGCGACGCGCTGCAGACGTTGGCGCTGAACGAGGCCGTCATCGAAAAGACGCCGGCTGGACCTGTTCGTTTGCTGTTGTCACTCGATGGCGAGTTCTTCACCACCTACGCCGCCGACGGTGTCATCATCGCAACCCCCACGGGCTCGACCGCGTACTCGTTCTCGGCTCGCGGTCCGATCGTCGACCCCGTGCACCGAGCGATGGTCGTCACGCCAGTGTCACCCCACATGCTGTTCGACCGCTCGATGGTGCTCGCACCCGAAGCCACCGTGCGGGTCGAGGTGGAGGGCCACCGACCGGCGACGGTGTCAGCCGACGGATGTCATCTCGCCGACCTCACCGACGGCCAAGCCATCGAGTGCACCGCCGCGTCCGTCCCCGCGAGGTTGGTCCGCTTCGGCAGCAACAATTTCCATCGCATCCTGAAGGCGAAGTTCGGACTGTCGGACCGTTGAGCCTCCTGGAGCTCAGTGTTCGCAACCTCGGCGTGATCGCCGACTTGCGTCTGCTGCTCGGGGACGGGATGACTGCGCTCACGGGCGAGACCGGCGCGGGCAAGACGATGCTGGTCGAGGCCGTCGAGTTGTTGGTCGGCGGCAAGGCGGATGCCGCACTCGTGCGCCCCGGCGCCGACGAGGCCACGATCGAAGGTCGCTTCGTGATCGACGACGAGGAGGTCGTCCTTGCCCGCGTGGTGCCGGCCGTGGGCCGATCCCGCGCCTACGTCAACGGCAGACTCGCGCCCGCGTCTGCGTTGGCAGAGTGGGGCGCTCGGCTCGTCGATCTCCACGGACAACATGAGCACCAGTCGTTGCTGTCACCCTCGGTGCAACGTGGAGCTCTCGATCGTTTCGGCGCGATCGACCTCACGGCGATGGGTGAGGCCCGCCGCGAGCTCACCCGCATCGAATCGCTGCTGGCCGAACTCGGTGGCGACGAGCGATCACGGGCGCGGGAGCTCGACCTCCTGCGGTTCCAGGTCGGTGAGCTCGGTACCGCGGCAGTGTCCGACCCGGACGAGGACGAACGCTTGTCGGACGAGGAAGACCAGCTGGCCAACGCGCAAGCGCATCGCGACGCGGCCGCCACCGCGGTCGAAGCGCTCATGGGCGACGGGGGCGGAGCCGACGCCGTTGGCACCGCACTTGCGGCCCTCGCCGATCGGACCCCCTTCGCCGCAATCGAAGAGCGGCTACGGGCGGCCGCCGCGGAACTTCACGACGTGGCATCGGACCTGAGGACCGCGGGGGAGCGCATCGAAGACGATCCGGAACGACTGAGCGCCGTGCGCGAGCGCCGCCATCTCCTGTTCGACCTGCGACGCAAGTACGGCGAGACGCTGACCGAAGTGATCGCGTTCGCCGAAGACGCGCGCCAGCGGCTCCTCGAGCTCGAGACCCACGACGAGCGCGCCGCGGAGCTCGACCGCGAACGGAGCGACGCACTGAGGCGCATCGCCGTTGAAGCCGGCAAGGTCGGCGCGGCGCGACGGAAAGCCGCGCCGCGTATGGCCAAGGCGATCGAATCCAATCTGGTCACGCTGGCCATGGCCAACGCGACGGTCGGCCTGGCCGTGGGCGACGCAGATCCCGGTGACGACGTGTCGTTCCTACTCGCCGCCAACCCTGGATCGCCTCATTTGCCACTCGCGAAGGTGGCATCGGGCGGCGAGTTGGCTCGCGCGATGCTCGCACTGCGGCTTGTGATGCTCGGCACGCGAGACGACACCGGACCACCGACGCTGGTGTTCGATGAAGTCGATGCCGGTATCGGCGGGCAAGCGGCCACCTCTGTCGGTCAGGCGCTGGCGACGCTGGCCGCGGACCGACAGGTGCTGGTCGTTACGCACCTCCCTCAGGTCGCAGCGTTCGCCGATACCCAAATTGCCGTCACCAAGCATGACGACGGCCGAACCACGTCCGCGACCGCGCTGGTGTTGCAGGACGACAACCGGGTGATCGAGATCTCCCGAATGCTGTCCGGTTCGCCCGACAGCGACACCGCTCGTGAGCACGCGGCGGAACTGCTGGCCGCCGCTCGTCAACACCATCCCCCGGGACGCTGACCAAGTCGCGATATGGTGGTCTCCCGTGACGAAACACATATTCGTAACGGGTGGAGTGGCCTCTTCGCTCGGCAAAGGGCTCACCGCTTCCTCGCTCGGTCGTCTGCTCAAGACCCGAGGACTTCGGGTCACGATGCAGAAGCTCGACCCGTACATCAACGTCGATCCAGGCACGATGAACCCGTTCGAGCACGGAGAGGTCTTCGTCACTGACGACGGTGGTGAGACCGACCTCGACCTCGGTCACTACGAGCGATTCATCGACGAACGTCTGTCGCGCGACTCGAACGCGACCACCGGTTCGATCTACTCCACGGTTCTCGCGGCCGAGCGGCGCGGCGACTACCTCGGCAAGACCGTCCAGGTGATCCCCCACATCACGGACGAGATCAAGCGCCGCATCAACCGGCTGGCCGCGGATGAGGTCGACGTGGTGATCACCGAGATCGGCGGCACGGTCGGCGACATCGAGATCCTGCCGTTCCTCGAGGCCATTCGTCAGTTCCGCCTCGACGTGGGTCGCGAGAACGTGTGCTACCTGCACGTCACGCTCGTCCCGTTCATCGGACCTTCCGGCGAGCAGAAGACCAAGCCGACGCAGCACTCTGTCACCGAGCTGCGCTCTCGGGGCATCCAGCCCGATGCCATCGTCTGCCGTAGCGACCGTCCGCTGTCTGACGCGCTCAAACGCAAGATCTCCAACTTGTGTGACGTGCCGGTCAACGCGGTCGTCAACGCCGCCGATGCCCGCAACATCTACGAGATCCCTCTTGTGCTGCACGAGGAGGGACTCGATCGCGTCGTGTGCCAGCACCTCGGGCTTCCGGAAGGCACGCCCGACCTCTCCGGGTGGGAGGCGCTCGTGGAACGCGTCGAGGCGGCCGACAAGCCCGTTCGCATCGGCCTGATCGGCAAGTACGTGAGCCTTCTCGACGCCTACCTCTCGGTCGTGGAGGCGTTGAAGCACGGTGGGTTTCATCACGGCGCCGAGGTCGAGATCGACTGGATCCAGGCCGAGGAGGTCGAAGGGCTCCTCGCCGCCGGCCGCCTTCGTGAGCTGGACGGCATCGTGATCCCGGGCGGGTTCGGCGAGCGCGGCGGTGAAGGAAAGATCGCGGCCGCGGGCTACGCCCGCGAGCACGGCATACCGTGCCTCGGGCTGTGCCTCGGAATGCACGTGATGACCGTCGATTTCGCCCGCAACGTGTGCGGTCTCGCCGGCGCCAACACGAGCGAGTTCGATCCACAGACGCCGCATCCGGTGATCGACATGCTCGAGAGCCAACGCGATGTCACCGCCAAGGGCGGCACCATGCGGCTGGGCGCGTACTTCGCCGAACTCGCTCCGGCGTCGATCGTCGAGCGGGCGTACGGAGAGCGGGTCGTGTCCGAGCGCCACCGCCATCGTTACGAGTTCAACAACAAGTACCGGGCGAAGTTGGAACAAGCCGGCTTGTGGTGCTCTGGCCTCTCACCCGACGGCCGTCTGGTCGAGTTCGTCGAGCTCGTCGGTCACCCGTTCTGGGTGGGAACGCAGGCCCATCCTGAGTTCAAGAGCCGGCCCGATCGTCCTGCGCCGCTCTTCCGTGAGTTCATCGGCGCCGCGCTGGCCCGTGCCGAGGGTCGCAATCCCCACCTGTTCCTGAGCGACGACCTCGACGAGTCGAT
>JBEEGD010000524.1:0-9684 GCA_041166685.1 Acidimicrobiaceae bacterium
GTCTGGCCGTGACAGGTCGCCAGGATTTCCCGCAGCCGCTCCTCACCGAACTGGTCGCGGCCCCGTCGCGCTTCCGTGACGCCGTCGGTGTAGAAGACGATGGACTCGTCCGAGTGCAGCTGTGTGGTCTCCTCCCACAGCCGTACCTCCGGGAGGATGCCGATCAGGCTCCCTGACGCCCCGATCGGCTCGACCTCTCCGCTATCGCGTATCACCATGGGGGCGGGGTGGCCGCCCCGACAGACCGACACCCGCACGCCGTGCGACGTTGGAACCACCCGCGCGTACGCGATGGTGCAGAAACGATCGTCCAGCTGTTGGTGTAGCAGCGCCTCGTTCACCTTGCGAAGCACCTGCGTCGGTTGCCGGACGTCCATCGCCACTGAGCGGATGGTCCATCGCGCGACCGCGGTGACCGCCGCAGCTTCGGGGCCCTTCCCGCATACGTCTCCGACGACGACGGCCCAGTCGCCACCCGTGTCGAAGACATCGTAGAAGTCGCCCCCGACTTCGAGGCCGGCGAGCGCAGGCTGGTAGCGAGCCTCCAGCTCGACTCCGGCGATGACCGGAAGCGTCGGCGGAAGCAAGCTGGTCTGCAACGCGCGATTCAGCTCAGTGATACGGCGACGGTCGCGCTCGGCGCGGTCGCGCTCGTGCCGCTCTCGGTCGTACAACAACGCGCGAGCCAGGGCTTGCGCGCACTGGTCAGCGACGGCGGTGAGAAATCTGGTCTCGTCGTCGCTGAAGTCGTGTGACTCCTCGAAGCCGAGGGACAGGATTCCCAGGATGCGTTCTTCGGCGATCAGTGGCATCGCCGCGAAGGCGGCACCCTCGCCCGTGACGGGCTTGAGCGCCGGGAAGCGGGCGTCGCGGTCCGCGGCCGATCCCACCAGCACTGGCTGGCGTGTACGAACGACCTCCGCGCCCGGGAGTTCGGAGTCGAGCGGAATCGACGCGTAGATGTCCGCGAGACCGTCCAGATCGAATCCCTTCACGAGCTCGAGCGTCGACGTCGCATCGTTGACGAGCCACAAACCGCGGTTGAGCGAGCCGAGCTGGGGCATGTGGATCGCGCCCATGACTTTGGTCACCTCCTCGACGGTGACTGCCCGCGACAGCGCGGTTGCCAGTGTCTGCAACTGCTCGAGCTTCTCCGCAGACGACTCTGCTTCAGCGCGGGCGCGTTGCTGATCGTCGTAGAGCAGCGCGTTGTCGAGTGCGACCGCGGCGCGCTGTGCGGCCTCGTTCAGCAACTCGACGTCGTCAGCGCCAAAGCGGCGTTTGGGGTCGCACGAGATGAGCGTGACCGCTCCGAGCGTTCGCCCGCGGGCCGTGAGTGGCACACACATGTACGAGCGAAACTTGAGTTCGCAGACGATGCGGTAGTGATTGTCGTCCCTAGTGAGCGCTCGCACGACATCGTCGGTGATTTCGGCGAGATACGTGGTCTGTTCCGATCGCAACGCCTCCACCGCAGGATGCGGTCCCGCAGGATCTGGTGGGTACAGCCGGCCGAGCTCGTCGATCAACGGTTGCATCTCCGGATCTGCGTGCACCGCCGCCATTCGACGGATGCCGTCACCGTCGGCAACATCGATGAAGCAGATGTCGCCGAGGAAGGGGACCGTCAACTTGGCGAGCGCGACCAGGTTGCGCGCGTAGTCGAGCGACGATCCCAGCACGACGGCACAGTCGGCGAGGAAGCGCTCCGTTCGCTCGCGCGTCGCGTCGGTCGCAAGGCTCACCACTCCGGCGAGCTGGCCACTCGAGTCGTAGAGCGGTGAGTCGACGGCATGCACCGACAACAGCGACCCATCCTTGCGGCGGACCTCGAACGTGCCTTCCCACGATCCACCTTCGAGCAGGGCTTTCATGATCTCGGCCGCGAGGTCGTGCTCGACGGCGACGCCGGAGAACTCCGAGGCCAAGCGGCCGACCGTCTCCTCTCGGGACCAGCCGTACAACTTCTCGGCATAGCGGTTGGCGAAGATGACGCGGCCCTGAAGGTCAACGGCGAGCACGGCCGCGTCGACGCGCTCGAGCAGGTGCGACTCGAGACCGACGAGACCGGCGGTCGTGAGCGACGTCGAGCCGTCCGCCATCGCCACCAGGCTAGGTGAGAGGTGCGGACGTGACACCAACCGACGTTGCCGGACAAAGGGGCGCGCCCCGGACCAACCCCGCGGTCGGCTGAATCCGGAAGATTTCCCTCAAGTCGGAAGGGGGGTCCACCGACATCTAGTTCAAACGGACTAGTCCACTCGCCATCCGGCGGGGGCTGAGGCTTCGGGAGGTGCCATGGCTGGGCCACAAGACCTACATCCGAACCCTGCCGCGGGCACTCGGATCCTGGTCGTCGACGACGACGCCTCCGCCCGGGCTTTCGTCGTCACGACCCTTCGCCTCGCAGGCTACGAATGCGTCGAGGCCGCTTCGGGCGCCGAGGCGCTCGAGCGCATCGACGCCACCATCTCCGCCGTCGTGCTCGACAACCGACTTCCCGACGCGCTCGGCACCGAGTTGCTTCACAAGCTGCGAATCCGATTGGGCGCGACCACGCTGCCGGTGCTTCTCGTGACAGGAGACGATCAGCTGACGGGCCCGGTCGCCGGCCTCAGTGCGGGCGCGACCGACTACCTCGTGAAGCCCGTGGAGCCCGACGAGCTCGTCGCACGCCTCGGTGCCCATCTGCGCGGCCAGGCTGCGTGGTTTGCGTTCCTCGACGAGCAGTTGCGTCAACGCGCCGGCACGGTGAACGCGCTCTTCGCGATCTCACCTCGCGCCTCCGCGGAGGAGACCGCGGTCGCGATCTGCGACGAGCTGTCCGAAGTGCATCACCTCGACGGCATCGCGCTTGCGCGGCTCGACGAGGGGGGCAGGTTCGTCCTGCTCGCGGAACGAGGTGCTCCCGAGTTCTCCCGGGCCATCCGCCGGCTGTCGTCGGCCAAGCCCGCCTACCTGCTGACGCGGGCGGAGCAGCCGTGGATCGAGCTGCCCCAGCCCGGTCTCGGGAGTTCGACGTTGCGGTTGGCGATCGCGCCGATGCGGCTCGGTGGGTTGACCGTCGGATTGCTCGTCCTCGGTGCGTCAGCGCGAGCCCCACTGCCGGCGCGCGCTCGGATGATCGACGAGCTGTTGGCTGAGGCCATTGACTTCGCAGGCGTCGCGACAGGTCTCCTCGGGCTGTCCCTCCACGCGCGCGCCGAGCGCGACCGGCGCCGATTCGACATGGCAAGCCTCGTTCGAAATGGAGAATTCGATCCCGCGTTCCAGCCGATGGTCGAACTCGATGGCGGGCTCGTCATCGGATTCGAGGCGCTGACGCGCTTCCGTGACGGCGTTGGTCCGGAGGCTCGATTTGCGGAGGCGGCCGGGCTCGGGCTCGGCACCGATCTCGAGCTGGCGACATTGGCGTCCGCGATCGACGCCTCGACCGGGCTCCCTTCGGAGACCTTCTTGAGCGTGAACGTCTCTCCGCAGCTCGTGCTCGAGTGTCGCGATGCCCTGTGCGACCTTGTTCGTCGCGCCGACCGGCCTGTGGTCCTCGAGCTGACCGAGCACGACGCGGTGGAGGATTACGCCGCACTTCGGAGCGCGATCCACGGCCTTGACCCGGAGGTGCGCGTTTCGATCGACGATGCCGGTGCGGGGTTTGCCAGCCTGCGCCACGTCGTGATGCTCGAGCCGCACTTCGTGAAGCTGGATCGCAGCTGGGTCACCGGAATTCACGCCGACCCGACGCGTCAAGCGATGGTGGCCGGCCTCTCACACTTCGCCCGCACCACCGGATGTGATCTCGTCGCGGAAGGCATCGAAGCTGAGCAAGAGCGACAGATGCTCGCCGAGCTCGACGTGCGCTTCGGCCAGGGATATCTCCTGGGACGTCCGGCGGTCGTTTCATGAGTGACTTCGACGATGAAAACATCATCGATCTCGCGCAGGCCGAGGTGATCGATCTGTCGAACGTGCCCGAGCCGTCGTTGGTCGACGTCAGCTGTTCGCCGGTCGTGCGGCGCGCAGCCCAGCGCTCGCTCCATGAGCTCGACTCGCACAGCGATCACGCGCCGTGGGTCGTCGTCTGTGCCGACACCTCTGAGTTGATCGCCGCGTCACCGTCGTTCGACCCCGATGACTCTCCGGATTGGCACTCTCGTCTCGATGACGGTGTGCGCTGGGATCAGGACGGAGTGCCCCTGGTCGTCCTCGGACTCGGGGCCGCTGGAACACTCGAGACCGATGATGCCGCAGCACGCGCGGCGCAGTTGGTAGTGCACGCGCTGAGCGAGATCGTGGTCGCCGAACATCGTGCCGCGATCGCGAACGCGCGAGCAGGTCGCGCTGAAGCCCTCGCCGCCACTGATGCCCTCACTGGGCTCGGGAACCAGCGGGCGTGGTGGGAGCGCATCGCCGAGGAGGATGCCCGAATCCAGCGATCGGAGTCGTCGGCGGTCGTGGCGGTGATCGATCTCGATGGCTTGAAGACCATCAACGACGAGCGCGGCCACCTCCATGGTGATCTGCTGTTGCGCCTCGCGGCTCAGACCTTGCGGCAGACGCTTCGATCGTGTGACGTCGTCGCTCGCGTGGGCGGCGACGAGTTCGCAGTGCTCGCAGTGGACTTCGACGGCGATCCCTCCGTGCTCCACGATCGCATCGCGAAGGCCTTGGAAGCGACCGACATCCAGGCGTCGGTCGGCGTCGCGGTCCCGTCGCCAGGCACGTCGATCATCGATGCCTATGCTCGGGCCGACCGGGCGATGTACGCCAGCAAACGCAGTCGCCGCCGGGACGCCCCCGCACGCACACGGGGCCGTGATCAGCCCTGATGGGGGCGACTTCCCGGCCTACCGACCAGTAGGTAGGCTTGGTCCATGGACCAGTCGATTCTGCTCGCTGAGCTGGCCCCCGTCGCCGAGAGGCTCTACGACCGCCATGACGCTGCGGCCAAGGAGTGGTTTCCGCACGAGATGGTGCCCTGGACCCTCGGGCGGGACTTCCTCCCGGACGAGGCGTGGGATCCCCATGAGGTCCCGATGCCTGACGGTGTGCGCAGCGCCCTGTTCGTGAACCTGCTCACCGAGGACAATCTGCCGTACTACTTCCGCACCATCGAGTCGATGTTCGGCGCCGACAGCATCTGGGGCCAATGGGTGCGGCGATGGACGGCCGAGGAGGGCCGGCACTCGATCGTGATCCGCGACTACCTCACGGTGACGCGGTCCGTCGACCCTGTCGCCCTCGAGCGAGCCCGCATGCACCAGGTGAGCACCGGCATCACGCCGGATCCAGGAAGTCCTGCCGACGGTCTCGCGTATGTCGCGCTCCAAGAGCTCGCAACGCGCATCGCCCACCGCAACACGGGCAAGCTGCTCGACGACCGTCTCGGCTACGAGGTGATGGCCCGAGTGGCGAGCGACGAGAACCTGCACTACCTCTTCTACCGGGACCTTGTCACCGCGGCCCTCGAAGTCGACCCATCGACGACGGTGATCGCGCTCGAGCGTCAAGTGCGCGAGTTCGAGATGCCCGGGACCGGCATCGTGAACTTTTCGCACCATGCGTCGGCCATCGCCAAGGCCGGCATCTACGACCTCCAGCTGCATCACGACCAGATCCTCGTTCCGGTGGTGCTCCGCCATTGGGCAGTCGAACAACTCGAAGGCCTCACTCCTGAGGCCGAGGCGGCACGCACGAAGCTGGTGGGCTTCATCGAACGCGTCGGGCGTGTCGGCCGCCGTTTGGCTGAACGTCGCGACAAGGTTTTGGATACCGCTGGGGTTTAGTGCTTCCGCCAAACTGATGGCGTGAGTCCCATCGTCGCGCTGACGGTCGTCGTCGTCGGCTTCGCGTCCGGCATCCTGTCGGGCATGTTCGGCGTTGGCGGCGCGGTGCTGACGACGCCGGGAGTTCGCGTCCTGGGCGCGACGCCGATCGAAGCAGTTGGCAGCACCCTGCCGGCGATCTTGCCGGGCGCGCTGTCGGGAGCGTGGCGTTACAGCAAAGCGGGGATGGTCGATTGGGGGGTCGCGCTTCCGAGCGGTCTGCTGGGCTCGGGGTTCGCCGTCGGCGGCGCGGCACTGTCTGATCACGTCAACGGGCACTACTTGATGCTGTTGACCGCGGCGATGCTGTTGTACTCCGGGTTGCACAACATGCGCGAGACGCTCGCGGCACGCACTCCCGTCGAGGCTCCGATTGGTGGATCGACCGTCCAGCCGGACGGCGTCGAGCCTGTCACCTCGACGCGAGCGTCGACGCCCATCGTCGCAGTAGTCGGCGCCCTCGCCGGACTGATGGCGGGTCTACTCGGGATCGGCGGCGGCGTGTTGCTCGTGCCGGCGTACACCCTTGCGCTCCGGATCCCGCCCAAGCGGGCGGTAGCGACGAGCCTCGTCGCAGTCGCGATGTTCTCGATGCCGGCGATGGTGACGCATGCGTTGCTCGGGCACATCAACTGGGCGTTCGCCCTCCTGCTCGTCGTCGGCGTGGTTCCGGGCGCGCAGCTCGGTGCCCGGATGACGATTCGCGGCTCCGACATGCGGCTACGACTGTTGATGGGATTGTTCTTCACGGTGCTCGCGCTCGTCTACGGCGGAGCAGAGCTGGCTGCGCTGTAAGACCGCTCGGTACGCTCGGGCATGGAACTACGCGAGGCGGTCATCGTCGACACGGTCCGCACCCCGATCGGCAAGCGCAAGGGCGCGCTGTCGGGATGGCATCCGAGCGACTTGTTGGCGTTCACGCTGCAGCGTCTGATCGAGCGCACCGGCATCGATGCCGAACGTATCGACGACGTCATCGGCGGGTGCGTGACGCAGGTGGGGGAGCAGGGCTGCAACGTCACCCGAAACGCATGGGTCGCTGCCGGCTTGCCCCAATCGGTTCCGGCCACGTCGGTTGACCGGCAGTGCGGGTCGTCGCAACAAGCCATGCACTTCGCAGCGCAGGGCGTGATGTCGGGCTCCTACGACCTTGCCATTGCGTGCGGCGTCGAGTCGATGACGCGATCGCCGATGGCGTCCAACGCTGCCGGCGGCATCGGACCGTTCTCGCCGGACTTCATGGCGGCGTGCGACGGCAAGCTGATGACGCAGTTCGAGGTCGCGCAGATCCTGGCTGAGCGTTTCAAGATCAGCCGAGAAGACATGGACGAATACGCACTCGAGTCGCATCGCCGCGCCGCGGCCGCCGTCGACTCGGGCGCGGTGCAGAGCGAGCTCGTACCCGTGCCGATCAAAGACGGCGACGGACGCGAGACCGGTGACCTGCTCGAGGCCGACGAGGGGATACGGCGCGGGGGAACCATGGAGTCCCTCGGCGCGCTCGGATCGGCTGCCTCCTGGGATCCCTCGATCGCTCCCGACATCACGGCGGGCAACGCCTCGCAGATGTCGGATGGTGGCGCCGCGATGCTCATCGCCGACCGGGCGACGGCCGACAAGCTCGGGTTGCCGGTGCGGGCCGTGATCCGTCACATGGTGGTGGCAGGCGACGACGCGGTGCTGGTGCTGTCCGCGCCGAACCCGGCAACGCGCAAGCTGCTGGCCCGTTCGGGGATGACGATCGAGGACTTCGATGCGATCGAGTGCAACGAGGCGTTCGCCGCGATCGCGCTCATGTGGGCTCGCGAGTTCGTGCCGGACCCGGCGCGCTACAACCCTCGGGGCGGCGCCATTGCCATCGGTCACCCGCTGGGTGCAAGCGGCGTGCGGCTCATGACGACATTGCTCAACCAACTCGAGGCCACCGGCGGCCGTTACGGCTTCCAAACGATGTGTGAAGGCGGCGGCATGGCCAACGCTACGGTCATCGAACGCGTGACCTGACCGGCCGGTATGCACCGTGCGGTGTCGGAGAGTGGTCGCGATCCAAGTTGGACGCCACCGTCGTCTTGAGACTCCGTCTGCGCAGGTTCAGGTCGGCGCGGTGAACGCGATCCGATTTTCCATCTGGCCGACGTCGCTCCATCCGAGGCGGCGGTACACGGGTGCGCCCATCGGTGACGCGACAAGGGTGGCCAGCGATGCGCCGATCTCGAAACCGCCGATCGTCGCTGCTTGGGTGACGGCGGCACCGGCACCGCGACCGAAGGCGCGTTGCTTGGTGCCCACCCATTGGAGATACGCAGTGCCATGCGTGGCGAGCGAGGTTGCGGTCGCGACGGGCCCTTCGTCGTCGACCGCGTTGTACGCGGCCATGTGCGGGGCCAGAAGGATCGACAGCGGTGACAACACGGCGGGCGGGACATCGGCGGGCATCCCGTAGACCGCGTACGCGTCGGCGCAGATGTCGGCCAGAGCCGCGACCTGTGCTTCGCTGGTGACTCGCTCGATCCTCATCCCCTCTGGCATGTCGACGTTGGCGGGAGGTTCGTCGATCGCCATCAGTGGCGAAGGGTCGCCCATGGAGACCAATCCGTCAGCCTCAGCCGCGGCGACGAGGTCATCGTCCTGGCCGACGAGCGCGAACACGCTGTACCCGCGCTTGCGTGGCGTGAAGAACTGACGGGCGCGGTCGAGCACATCGGCCGCGGCGACAGCGGGATCAAGACGCGCGACGCCGTTGATCAACACCGGCAGCCAGTGCGGACCGGCGACCAGCATCACGCCATCCTCGTCGTGCACGACGCCACCTGTGGCGCGCCGCGTCATGTCGCGGGTCGCGTCGATGACGCTGCGAAACGTCAGCTCTCGGGCGCGATCCTCGTCCACGGGCGAGACGCTAGGCGAGGAGTCCGGGCATCGCCTCGAGTTGCTCAAGGCACTGTTGCAATGATTCGCTGCGCAGGCGCAGGTTGAGAATCGTTGCGCCGGCATCGAGGTACGGCGCGATCACTCGACGAGTCCCGGCCGGATCGCCGACCGGGTCGGGCATGGGCTCGGGGAACAAGACCACCTCGAAGCCGGTCGGAAGATCGCCGACGCGCTTCAGCATCGCGGCGATGTCGTCGGCCTCGAGGCCGAACGGACACCAGCCGTCCGCGAGCTCGACGGCGCGCCGAAGCGACCGAAACGTCCGGCCGCCGATCCAGATGGGAACCCGGTCCTGCATCGCGTGGGGATCGATGATGAAGCCATCGACCTCGCGCTTGCTCAGGACACGCCGAAGTTCCCGCAGCGACTCGTCGCCGCGCGCTCCTCGGTCCTCGAACGGCGCGCCCAGCAGCGTGAACTCCTCCTCGAGCGAGCCGACACCGACGCCGAGGATCAACCGGCCCCCGGCGATGGCATCGAGTGTGCCGTAGCGTTTCGCGATCTCGAAGGGGTGGTGATAGCCCAACACGAGTACGTGCGTCTCGAAGCGAATGAACGTCGTGCGGGCCGCCAGGTAGCCGAACGTCGCCAGCGGGTCGTAGTAGCGCGATCCCCTCCGCGCCGCGATCTCGCCCGCGGGCACCGCGATGTGCTCGCTGCACGTGAGGTGGTGGTAGCCGAGCCGATCGGCTGCCTCTGCGATTTCGACGACTGCGTCGAATCCCGCGGTCTCCTCCCACGAGTTGTGAACGCGTGGGTTGAGTGTGAGCACAGGTGGAGTCAGTCCGAGCGTCACTGCTTCGGACGCTATTCCAGTTGGGTCACTCCTTGATGGCTCGGACGCTGAAGGAGAGGGGCAACGTCGAACTCGGTTCCTCCCACATGCCGTCCGCGCGTTCAACGAGATGTTCGTGGTCGCTCATGTGCCAAG
>JBEEGD010000525.1:0-2906 GCA_041166685.1 Acidimicrobiaceae bacterium
GTCGTGCGTTCGCCGGGTACGGCGACTCGTGCCCCGACGAGGTCTCGCGGGGCCGCGGCGAGCACGAGAGGTCCGCAGCCATGGCCCACTGCGCCACCGCACGGCAGCAACGCGTAGTCGCGCAGCAGCCACGGCAAGGCGGCGTACGACACCTTGACGACGTCACGTTCGCCGCGTTCGGCCATTCCGTTGGCGACATCGACGTCGTGGTAGCTCACCTCGACGGGGGGAGCCCCGTCGATCAGCCCGTGCACCCACGCGTGGAACACGAACGTGTCGTTAGGGCACGGCGAGAACGTCAGCGACATCGTCACGGCAGCGGCGCCGCGAGCAGCACGGCGAACGTGCGTGACAAGGCGTCGAAGGCACCAGTGAGATCCCACGACTCCGCGTCCCGGCGGCCGACCAGGTTGCTGATGGCGCGCACCTCACCGGCGGGTACGCCCGCCGAGCGAGCGGCCCACGCCACCCCCCAACCCTCCATCGCTTCGGCAACCGCGTCTGGATGTCGCTGCGCCAATGCCACTCCATCGGCGTCGGTCCCGGTCATGCACGACAAGGTCAGCACCGTGCCCAATCGCGTGGGCGCGCCTCCAACGGCGAGACGGTGGTGCCACTGAGCAGCATGTTCGAAGGCGACAGACGGGTCTTGCTCCATGCCGAGATCGTGCAGCGTGAGGAACCGGTCGTCGGTCCGGCAACCGAGGTCGGCGGCGACCGAGGCGTCGGCGACGACGGCCTCACCGATCGCGGCCCGATCCCGGAACCCACCGGCGATCCCGGCCGAGATGACGCAGTCGTAGTCGCTGTTGGCGAGCGCGGTCGCTGTGGTCACCGCAGCGGCGACCGGACCGACGCCGCCCTCGACGATGGTGACATCGACGCCAGCGGGCAGGTCCCGTGCCACCGCGGTGCACTCGGCGTCGACCGCGCACACGATCAGCGTGGTCATGAGCCAGCTCGGAGGGCGTGCTGTCGGCGCATCGCATCGACCAGTACGACGGCGAGCCCTACGGCGGCGCCGAGCAGAGCCACGTGCGGCGTGATCGGAAGCAGACCGACCGCACCGCCCCCGACGAAGGAAATCTGCAGCAGCGTTTCCGACCGGGCGAACGCAGACGTGCGCACTTCCTCGGCCACCTGCTGCTGGATGACGGAGTCGAGCGAGAGCTTCGCGATCGACTGGCTCACGCCGGCGACGAAGGCCACGATGATCAGCGTGACCAGGCTGTAGAGAAGCCCTGTGAGGATCGCGAGTCCGGTCGACGCCATCAACGCAAGGAGAATCAGCCGCTCGGGGGGGCGCCCGCGCATCCGTGCGCCGAGGGTTTGCCCGCCCACGGCGCCGGTACCGACCCCCAACGCGACGAAGCCCAAGGCAACCGTGCGGGGCGGTCCGAAGTCGTGGGTGCGCACGAGGAACGCCAGGTAGACAGTCAGGAATCCGCCGTACGCGCGCAGTGCGGCGTTCGCTCGGAGCGCCGACGCGACTGCGGGACCAATCCCGCGCGCGGTGACATCGGTGACACGCCCCGACTCGGCAGGTGGTGGTGGCGCGGCCCCAAGGTCCTCCTCCGGCTCGGCCCACCAGGCGCGTTCGCCCGGGTGACCGACCTGAGCCTGCGGATGGGCACGTCGTTGGGGCAACGCCGGCAACGACTCCTCACCAACCGCGGAGTCGGCATGTGCGGGGAGTTGCAAGGCGAGCACTGCGCCGGCCACGAAGACCAGCGCCGCGAAGCGCAGCGACCACTTCGGCCCGATCGACGCGGTGACTCCGGCACCGAGCGCGCCCACAGCGAGCCCGGCGATCGTGCCCGCGAGCGACACCCGCGCGTTCGCGCGGACGAGTGTCCCGCCCCGGGGTAGCAGCCGCGGGAGGACCGCACTGCGCGAGACCCCGTACGCGCGCGACAGCACCAGGATCGCGAAGGCGCCCGGGTAGAGCCCGAGCGCGTCGTGGTGGGCGGCGATCGCGCTGGCCATGAACCACGCCACGAAGGCGCGGGCCAGCATCGTCGTCGCGAGCGCATACCGGCGGCCCCGGCGGAACCGGTCGAGCACCGGCCCGATCACCGGTGCGACGACCGAGAACGGCGCCATCGTGACGAGCAGGTACAGGGCGACCCGCCCGCGCGCCTCGCCGGTGGGCACGGCAAAGAAGAGCGTCCCCGCGAGCGCCACCGCGACCAGCGCGTCGCCGGCGCTGCCCGAGGCGTTCAGCTCGATGAGCTTGCCGAGACCCGATTCGCCGGCGCCCTCGGCATGGGTGGACCGGCGGATCCGGTTGACCGCCGCCCGCGAGAGCTCGGCCGCGCGATTCCCGCTCTCGCGGGTCGTCGACACCCCTCCAGTCAACCGCTTCGGAGCCAGATGGCGGACAATGGTCTCTCGTGACCCCCACGGCGACGAAGACCAAGGCCCCTGCACTCGACGAGATCGGCGCGCAGGCCATCGACCTCGCCCGTGCTGCAGCGATCGTCGACGGCGGTCCCGATGCGGTGGGCGAGCACCAGACGGTGATCGCGGAGGACGACCGCGTCGTCACCCACTACTTCGCCTCGACGCTGCCCGGCTATGTCGGCTGGCAGTGGGCGGTCACGCTGGCCCGTGCATCGCGGGCGAAAGAGGCCACCGTCGACGAGGTGGTGCTGCTCCCGGGCGAGGGTGCGCTGCTAGCCCCGCCGTGGGTGCCCTGGCAGGAACGGCTCCGCCCGGGTGACCTCGGTGTCGGTGACATCCTCCCCACGACTGCTGATGACGACCGGCTGATGCCGTCGTACGCCGAGCCCGACGAGCTGGCCGATCCCGAGGTGGCCGGCGACTTGGAGTTCGGCCGGCCGCGGGTGCTGTCCCGGCTCGGTCGCGACGACGCCGCGGACCGGTGGTACTCCGGCGCGCCGGGT
>JBEEGD010000526.1:0-6626 GCA_041166685.1 Acidimicrobiaceae bacterium
GACCTCGACGCCGCGGGCCGCCAGGGCGTGCGCATGGCGCCCAGGACCGCAGCCGACATCGAGCACGCGGGCGCCAGGAGCGAGCTCGAGCTCGTGCAGCAGGAACTCGACCTCCTGCTCCGTTCCCTTGGTGAACGAGTAGCGCAGGTACGCCGCGCCCAGATGGTCGGCGAGCGGCTCGAACCAGTGATGCGGTGCGGTCAACCCTGGCCGGGGAGGTGTTGCGTGCAGTCCCAACGCGGCGGGAAGTAGTTCCACTCCTTGCTCGTGTTGAAGCGGGCCCCGCCGCACTTGTCGGCCGTCGCAATTGCGACACCGACAGAGAACAACGTGAAGCAGACCCCAATCACGATGAGGAGCACCAGCAACGGGCGCATCGCGCGCCAGACCGTTCCCGGCATGCGTTCGCTCAGGTGCGGATGGCCCGGCGGTGGCATCGACATCTGTCCCCTACCCCTTCGCGTCGGCCCACGTGAGACCGAAAGCCAGATTCACTGCCAAAGGTACTCGCAGCTTGGCCGCCCCGCCCATGACCGATGCGGTCAATTCGGCCGCGTGATCGTGTTCCGCGGGGGGTACCTCGAGCAGCACCTCGTCGTGTACTTGCAAGATGATCCGGCTTTGTAGTCGTTCGCCCTCGAGTGCGTTGTCGAGCCGCACGAGGGCCACCTTGAAGATGTCGGCAGCCAATCCCTGAATACCGGCATTCATCGCTTGGCGTTCGCCCGCCTGTCGAATGCGGTAGTTGCTCGAGGACAGTTCGGGGATCAATCGCCGCCGGCCGAAAAGCGTCTCCGTGTAACCCCGCTCGCGCGCTTCGGCGACCGTGCGCTCCATGTACGCCTTCACCGTTGGGAACGCGACGAAGTACGCATCGAGGATGACCTGCGCTTCGTCGGTCGGGATGTTGAGTCGCTGACCGAGCCCGTAAGCCTCCATCCCGTACGCCAGCCCGAAGGAGATCATCTTCGCTTTCGAGCGTTGCTCGATCGTGACGTCGGCGGGGTCGACACCGAACACCCGCGCCGCCGTCGCGTTGTGAATGTCCTCACCGGACTCGAACGCCGCGACGAGTCCGGGGTCCTCGGTGAGGTGGGCGATGCAGCGCAGCTCGATCTGGTTGTAGTCGACGACCAGCAGCTCACACCCCGGGGCCGGGACGAACGCCTTCCGGAAGCTCCGGCCCAGCTCGCTGCGCACTGGGATGTTGTGCAGGTTCGGTGCGTCAGAGCTGAGCCGGCCAGTGCGCGCCACGGTCTGGTTGAACGTCGCGTGGATGCGACCGTCGGCCTGTACTTCTCCGAGCAAGCCCTCTCCGTACGTCGAGCGCAGCTTCTCGACCTCGCGGTAGCGGAGAAGATGCTCGATGATGGGGTGCTGTCCGGCGAGCTTCTCGAGTGACGCGGCGTCCGTCGAGTAGCCGGTCTTCGTCTTCTTCTGGGGTTGCAGACCGAGGCGGTCGAACAGGATCTCGCGCAGCTTCAGCGTGGAGTTCACGTTGAACTCCTCGCCGGCGTCCTCGCAGATCAGCCTCGTGAGGTCGGCGCACTCGGCGGCGAGGGTGTCGTTCAAGTGTTTGAGCTCGGTGGCGTCGACGGCGACGCCCGCATCCTCCATGCGAGCGAGCACACGCACCAACGGCACTTCGATGTCGTCGTGCAGTGAGCGCAGGCCCTGCGCGTCGAGCGCATTCGTGATCGGTTCGATCAGCCGAGCGACGGCGAGCGCGCGCCGCGCCGCATCGAGTGAAGGTGGCACCGCATCGCCACCGAGATCGAGCTGCAACTCTCCGCTGGCCGCTCCGGCGCCGACTGGCAACTCGAGCCCGGCGTAGCGCAAGAGGAGATCGGCGAGCAGGTAACGCGACTCTGCGGGATCGAGAAGGTACGCGGCGAGCATGGTGTCGAGGCGCAACGTACGCAGGTCGGCTTCGAGCTGTCCGAGGAGCGCACGCATCAAGGGCTTCGCACCGTGAGCGGCGATGGGCCGTCCCTCGTCGGCGATGAGCGCGCGTAGGGCCTCGCGAACCTTGGGATCGTCGAGCACGGCTCGCGGGAGCCAGCGGGTCTCGGCACGGCTGTGGTCGACAACGACCGCGAGGCCGACGAGCGGGCTTCGCCCTTCCGGACCGTCCCACGCCGCTTCGATGGCGAGCGCGTCAGTGTCCGTGCGCAGACCGGCGAGCAGCTTCACGGCATCCGCGGGTTCGTCGACGACGGTGACCTCGGCCTCGAGCACCGCGGTGGCCGCGACGGCCGTCCCTTCGACACCACCAAAGGCCTCAGCCAAGCGCTCCTGCAAGGTGCGGAACTCGAGAAAGTCGAAGAGCTTGCGCACCTCGTCTTGGTCGAAGGGCTCGAGCCGCAATCCGTCAGGCGAGATCTCGAGCGGCACATCGCGCAGGAGCACCATCACGTCGGCGTTGCTCCGAACCCGGGGCTCGTGCTCGCCCAAGTTGGCCCGCAGCTTCGGCGTCTGCTCGTCCAGGTGCTCGAAGATGCCGTCGATCCCGCCGTACTTGATGATCAGCTTGGCCGCGGTCTTCTCCCCCACTCCTGGAACACCCGGGAGGTTGTCGGACGGGTCACCGCGGAGCGCCGCATATTGGGTGTACAGCGTCGCCGGCACACCGGTGCGCTCTTCGATGCCGGCCTCGTCGTACAACGCGTAGTCCGACACACCGCGCCGGTTGTAGAGCACCTTGATCGACGGATCCTCGACGAGTTGATAGGCGTCGCGGTCGCCGGTGACGATCAACACCTCGTCGCCCTGGTCGCGCGCTTGCGTCGCGAGCGTGGCGATGATGTCGTCGGCCTCAAAGCCTGGTGCATCGATGATCGGGATGCGCAACGTCTCCACCACCTGGCGTACCAGGCCCATCTGCTGCCGCAGGATGTCGGGCGCAGCGGTGCGGTTCGCCTTGTAGTCGGCCACGGCTTCGTGGCGGAAGGTGGGCTCGGGACGGTCGAAGGCCACACCGATGCCGTCGGGCCGGTGATCGCGCACGAGGTTCAACAGCATCGAGGTGAAGCCGTACACGGCGTTCGTGACCTGTCCGGAGGCGAGCGTGATGTCGGTCGGCAGGGCGAAGAACGCTCGATAGGTGAGCGAGTTCCCGTCGACCAACATGAGCTTCGCCATACGGGTTCCGACTCTAGGGGTCGAGCCAGTCGATCAGCGCGGCTCGTCGGTCGGTGAGATCGCGGTAGGCGATCAGGTCTTCGGGTTCTGCTCGAAGGCGCCGGCCGAGCCGCATCCGAGCCGGCGCGCTCAGGTCTCGCAGCTGCACTTGCTGGGTGCGGATCGTGAACAGGACGGCCCTGCTCCTCCTCAATCGACTGAGCGTCTGCCGTTCGCTGCGCAGCCATTGCTCGGGCGCAGGAACGCCGAGGGTCGGCGGCGTGTCGGGAGCGAAGAGGTCGGGGAGCTCGTGGATCGCGAAATTGCGTCGCCCCACCACCGTGCCGGAGGGCAGCCGACGCAAGAACGCATCGACCTTGCTGCCGAGCTCGACTGCATAGCCGGGCACGCGCTTGTGGATGTCGGTGACGGGCCGTCCGATCTGCTCGGCGAGGCTCCAATGCGACGGGAAGCACACGCACCCCGCAACGAGGATGCCGTCGGCCAAGACGCAGAGATCCTCCTGCACGAGCAATGCCGCCGCCGCCAACCCACCGAACTCGGGGTGGATAGCGGTGCTATAGCCCCGCTTGCCGCCCCAAGTTCGCAGGGCGGCGAGGGTCTCGTCGCACGCGTCCTCTGTTCCTGGGAGCACTTGGAAGACCTCGTCGTGGCGCTCGGCGAGCAGTCGTCGCTTCAGTGCAAGCTGTTCGTCGCGGTGTTCGTCAGCGAGCAACCACTCGGTGGTGCGCGCCGTGCCCATCGCCAGCCACGGTGGGCCGTCCGGCGACAGCCGCAGCTCGTCGACCCAATCAGGGCTTGAGGTTGCCGTCGATGACGTCTTGGGCCACCGCCTTGAGCGTGCTGCGCGTGTCCATCGCCGTCTTCTGCAGGAAGCGAAACGCCTCGGACTCGGCCATGTCGTGAAGGTCCATGAGCTTGCCCTTGGCCCGGTCGACGAGCTTTCGCGTTTCGAGCTGGTCCGCGAGCGACAGGTTCTCGTCGGCGAGCGCCTTCATCTCCTGGAACCGACCCAGCGCGACCTCTACTGCAGGGATCAACTCGTTCTTCTGGAAGGGCTTGACCAGGTACGCGAGCGCACCAGCATCGCGGGCTTTCTCGATGAGATCGCGCTGGCTGAACGCGGTGAGGATGAGCACGGCCGCGTGCTTGTCCGCGGTGATCAGGGTCGCAGCCTCGAGCCCGTCCATGCCCGGCATCTTCACGTCGAGGATGGCCAGATCGGGCTGGTGCTGCTTGACGAGCTCGACGGCTTCGTCGCCGCGACCGGTTTCGCCCACGACCTCATAGCCCTCCTCCTCGAGGGTCTCCTTGAGATCGAGGCGAATGATCGCTTCGTCTTCAGCAATCACGACACGGATGGGCACCGTTCTCTCCTGTCGGGTTTGGCAGGCGGCAGAAAGACTGTCAGGTCAGCGCTCGGCCGAGAGTCGGTCGAGCAGCTCGTCTTGCCGGCGTTCGAGTTGGTCGATGGTCGACAGCACCTCGGCCCGGTGCTTGCCCATTGCGTCGGCGTGACGCTGCGCCTCATGATGGTCGCGATCGGCGAGGGGTGTCTCGGAAACGAGAGCACGGAGGCGAGCGTCGTCGGCGACTTCCGCGAAATGCAGCATCTGCTCGTCGGTGACGTTGAGCTCGGCCCGCAATTGCTTGAGCCGCTCACCCACTTCGACCAGCTTGCGCTCCAGCATCGACCGAGACATAGGGCAGATCATTGTAGGCGTGAGGCCTGTCGGGCTCATGATTGACTGGGCGAATCCGCCGCCTGCTGCTGCTCGCCTTCATCTGGGGCTGGTCGTTCCTCCTCATCAAGGTGTCCGTCGAGGGGATGAGCCCGCCCACGGTCGCCTGCGCGCGTGTCGCGCTCGGGGCGCTCGTGCTCGTGGTCACCCTGCGATCAACCGGCCGATCGCTCCCCCGTGACCGGGAGTTGTGGAAGCACTTCACGATCGCCGCGGGCTTCGCCAACGTCGTCCCATTCACGCTGCTGGCGTGGGGTGAGGAACGAATCACGAGCGCCCTCACCTCCGTGCTGAACGCGTCGACGCCCATGTTCACCGCCGTGATCGCCGCGGTCTACCTCAAGGACAGGCTCAAGCCCGTCCAGATGGCCGGACTCGTGCTCGGCCTGGTCGGGGTGGGGGTCGCCGCGGGGTTCGGCGCGGGCGATCTCGGTCACTCGTCCGTGCTCGGCTCGTTGGCCGCCGTCGTCGCCGGACTCTTCTACGGCATCGCGTTCGTCTACATGCGTCGGCATCTCACGGGCATCGAGCCGACGGTCGCCGCCGCGGGACAACTCGTGATGGCGACCGTGTTGTCGCTTCCGTTCGCGGTGGCCACCACCGTGACCAGCGGGCTGCATCTCACCCCTCGCCGCGCCCTCGCGATCGGCGCGCTCGGTTTCGTCGGAACCGGCTTGGCCTACATCTTGAACTACCGAATCATTGCCGACCTGGGTGCGACGCGTGCTTCCGTCGTCACGTACATGATTCCTGTCGTGGCTGTGACCGTCGGTGTTGTTGTTCTCGGCGAGCCATTCGAGTGGCGGCTCGTGTTGGGAGGGCTGTTGATCGTCACGGGCATCGCACTCTTGCGAGAGCGCACACCCATCGCGGTGCCCATCCCCAGCTCCGCGGGGACCGGGTAGGCGGATCATGGCTCGAGACGCGTGGGGAATCGAGGACGGCTACTGGGACATCGCGGGCCAGTGGCACGACACTCCCGAACCGACGCGCCGAGCGCTCCGGCTGGCGATGGGTGGCTTGGCCGACGTAGCTGATCCTCCTCCCGCGAGCCGTCCGGTCTGGTTCGTGCGTCATCGGGCCGCGCTCCCGATCGACCGGCCGGCCGAACTGGTACTCGAGGACGGCACCCGCCTCAGCGCCACAACCGAGCTGCCTCCCGACCTTCCGCTCGGCTACCACGACCTGTTGCCCAACGACGGCGGACCGGCCACCCGTCTCATCGTGACGCCCGATCGGTGTCATCTGCCCGACGGTTTGCGAACGTGGGGCTGGTCGGCACAGCTCTATGCCGCGCGCTCGCGTTCCAGTTGGGGCATCGGCGACCTCGGCGACCTGGCCACCCTCGCGAAGTGGTCGGCCGGTCTCGGCGCTGGCGTCCTCGGCATCAGTCCGCTGCACGCGGCTCAGCCCGGCCCGCCTCAAGACCCGAGCCCGTACTTCCCGAGCAGCCGGCGGTTCCGGAATCCCCTGTATCTCCGCGTCGAGGACGTTCCAGGGTTCTCGGCTGACGACGATTCGCTTGCGCTGGCAGCGAAGGCCGGTCGATCGCTCAACAACAACCGCGTGATCGACCGCGATCAGGTCTACGCGCTCAAACTCTCGGCGCTGGAACTGCTCTGGGCGAACTTCGAGAACGATGCTCGCTTCGACGCGTATGTCGCGCGCGGCGGGAGCGCGCTGCGCCAGTTCGCGGTGTACTGCGCGATCGCCGAACGTCACGGTGGTGGATGGAACACGTGG
>JBEEGD010000527.1:0-7560 GCA_041166685.1 Acidimicrobiaceae bacterium
GGTCCGAGCGCTGAAGGCCAACCATGTGGTGTGTCTGTTGTGCGACCGCGACATCGGCGGAGGCGGGGTCGAGGTCGAGTTCTTTGGAGAGCGCACCCGTTTGCCGGGCGGGCCCGCAACGCTGGCCTTGCGCACCGGCGCACCGGTGCTCGCTGTGGCGGTGTACTTCCGCGGGCGCGGGCACCTCGGCGTCTGCCGCCCGCCGATACCCGCGGAACGCAGCGGAAAGCTGCGCGACGACGTCACGCGGGTCACGCAGACAGTCGCCACTGAGCTCGAGGAACTCATCCGTGCTCAGCCGGAACAATGGCACCTGATGCAGCCGAACTGGCCGAGCGACTATCCAGCTGTAGTGGGCCGAGCGGTACCGTGAACACCATGCGAGTAGGGCTTGTCTGCCCTTACAGCCTCACGACCCCGGGTGGTGTTCAAGGCCAAGTGCTCGGCCTCGCGCGGTCGCTACGCCACCTCGGTCACGACGCACGCGTGTTGGGGCCGTGCGACGGGCCTCCGCCGGACGCCGGCGTGACACCACTGGGCCGGTCGGTGCCGACCACGGCGAACGGGTCCGTCGCGCCGATCGCTCCGGACCCCGCGTGCCAGCTACGCACGATACGAGCGTTGCGCGACGAGGGCTTCGACGTGCTGCACCTTCACGAGCCGTTGGTGCCAGGTCCGTGCATGACATCGATTCTCTTTCGCAACGCGCCGATCATCGGAACGTTCCACGCCGCCGGCGGCAGCGCGGCCTATCGCTATCTCAACTTCGGGGTGCGGTGGCTTGCCGGAAGGCTCGACCGCCGCTGCGCCGTGTCCGCCGATGCGCGACAGATGGCGCACGATGCGCTCGGCGGGGAGTACACGCTGCTCTTCAACGGCATCGAGGTCGACCGGTACGCCAAGGCGCCCGCGTGGCCAACCGACGGGCCGACGATCTTCTTCATCGGTCGTCACGAGCCCCGAAAAGGTCTCGCCGTTCTGCTCGAGGCGATCCAATCGCTGCCGGCGGACACGCGACTCTGGGTGGGGAGCGATGGTCCGGAAACGGCGGCATTGCAGGCCCGGTACCGGAACGACAGCCGCATTGAATGGCTCGGACGTATCGACGAGGACGAGAAGGCATCACGAATGCGTGGCGCGGATGTGTTCTGCGCGCCGTCGTTGCGGGGGGAGTCGTTCGGCGTCGTGCTTCTGGAAGGGATGGCTGCGCAGACACCAGTGGTCGCAAGTGATCTCCCCGGCTACCACAACGTCGCACGCTCTGGTGCAGACGCGGTGCTCGTGCCGCCGGGCGACGCCGCCGGGCTCTCCCACGCGCTCGGCAAGGTGCTCGAGAATCCGACGTGTGCGGAGCGTCTCGTGGCGTCCGGTCAGCAGCGGGCCGAGGAGTTCTCGATGGACAACCTCGCCGCTCGCTACGCGGAGCTCTACGAACAGATCGCCTGAACATGTTGACGCACGCGGAGGTCAGACGAAGCCGCCGCTGGGCCGTAGGCCAGGCGGCCGTCTGACAGCACGTTCGAGCGACCCGTAGGGGAGCGAGATCGTGTCGAGGCACGCTGAAAAAGAACGAAGGGGCCCTGCTGGAGATCGGGCCCCTTCGTCGTTTTGCCCCCGTCTACATGAGTGCTGCGGCTGCTGTGTCGATTGCTGCGAAGTGTGGTGTGTGGTTGCTGCGTTGCGGTGGCTGTGTGCACTTTGGGGCATTCTGCGCTCGAGCACCATGGCTCAGAAGGACCGTTTCCTCTAGTCAATTGTGGCTGGTCACCCCCCGATCATGGGGGTGCGATGGCAGCCGGTACGATGCCCCCCGTGCTTCCACTCATCATCATTCTGGTGATCGTCGCGCTGCTGATTTTCTTCGTGATCGGCTCGTACAACGGCCTTGTCAGGTTGCGGAACCGGGTGGACAACGCCTGGGCGCAGATCGACGTGCAGCTGAAGCGGCGGTACGACCTGATTCCCAACCTCGTGGAGACCGTGAAGGGTTACGCGGCCCACGAGCGCCAAACCCTCGAAGCGGTGATCCAGGCCCGCAACATGGCCATGAGCGCGCAGGGGCCCGCCCAACAGGCTCAGGCAGAAAACATGATCAGCGGCGCGTTGAAGTCGCTGTTTGCCCTCTCTGAGGCGTACCCCGACCTGAAGGCGAACCAGAACTTCTTGAACTTGCAAGAGGAGCTCACGGGCACGGAAGGCCGCATCGCCTACGCGCGGCAGTTCTACAACGACACCGTGCAGCGCTACAACACCAAGATCCAGACGTTTCCGTCCGTGCTGATCGCCGGCGCGATGCACTTCACGCCACGCGAGTACTTCGAAGTCGAAGACACCGCTCGCGAAGCGGTACAGGTGTCGTTCGACACCACGCCGGCGCAGCCGAGCCCGCCAACACCGGCACCGCCCACCGCGCCGCCCGCACAGTCGTAACTCCGGATCACTCGCTCTGTACGACCAAGTCGCTTCCAACAAACGGCGTTCCGCGCTGTTGATCTTCGCGTTCGTCGCGTTGGCGGTGCTCGTCGCCGTGGCGCTGAACTTCATTCTCCGCTTCGGCATCGTCGGGGTGGTGATCGCGCTGGTCGTGGCCCTCGGGATGTCGGCGGTCTCGTACTGGAAGTCCGACGCCGTGGCCCTGAGGATGAGCCGGGCACGACCGGCGGATCCCGTCGAGTACGCGCGGTTGCACAACATCGTCGAGGGCCTGTGCATCGCCGCCGGCCTGCCGAAGCCGCGGGTGTACATCGTGGACGACGAGGCGCCGAATGCGTTTGCGACAGGGCGGGACCCGAAGCACGCGGCGATCGCGGTGACCACAGGGCTGCTCGAGAAGATGAATCGCATCGAGCTCGAGGGTGTGCTGGCTCATGAGCTCAGCCACATCAAGAACTACGACATCCTCGTTTCCACGATTGCTGTCACTCTTGTGGGCTTCATCGCGTTGGCGTCCGACATCGCGATCCGCACGCTGTGGTGGGGTGGTGGTCGCAGGCGCGATGGCGACAACAACGGGGGTGGGCCAGCGGCCATCCTCGCCATTGTCGGGTTTGCGTTGCTGATCTTGGCCCCGCTCATCGCGCAACTCATGCAGTTCGCGGTGAGTCGCCGGCGGGAGTCGTTGGCCGACATGTCAGGGGTCGAGCTCACGCGGTATCCGCCCGGACTCATCTCGGCCTTGGAGAAGCTGCGTGATGATCAGACCGTTGTTGCCTCGCACTCGAGGGCGACGGCTCACCTCTGGATCGAACAGCCGATGCCGACGGACCGCGAGCAGGGAAAGCTCTCGAGACTCAACCGGTTGTTCGACACGCATCCCCCGCTTGAAGACCGCATCGCCGCACTACGGGAGCTTTGATCGATGATTCGTCGTTCTCTTGTTGTTCTTGTCGCGCTTGGGCTGCTGGCTGCGTGCAGCGGCGGCAAGAAGGCCGCACCGAAGACGACCACTACCACCACCACGGCTCCCACGACGACGACCGCTCCGCCGCCGGTGATGCCGCTGACGGGCTTGCCTCCGACTGATGTGGCACTGCTGAAACGGCCGGCGCTGGTCGTCAAGATCGACAACGCCGATGGGAGCGGAGCCGGCAACCAGGCGCGGCCTCAGATTGGCTTGAACCAAGCGGACGTGGTGTACGAGGAGATGGTCGAAGGCAGCGTCACGCGCCTCGCGGCGATCTTCCAGTCAGCGGACTCCGACCCAGTCGGCCCCATCCGCTCGGCGCGCACCACCGACATCGCGGTTTTCAGCCCGTTGAACCATCCGCTCTTCGCGTGGTCGGGTGCGAACGTCGACTTCGCCGCGCTCATCCGACAAGCGCCGCTGATCGACGTCGGCGTCGACGCGGCAAGTGCCGTGTACCGCCGTCGCGATGTCCATTCGGCGCCACACAATCTGTACTCGTCGACTCCAGAGCTCTTCTCTTTGGCGCCCCTCGACGCGGTGCCGCCGAGCCCGCTGTTCGTCTACCGGAAGCCATCCGAGCCGAACCAGCCCACCGCGCAACCGATGGGGTCCGTGCATCTCACGTTCGGTGGAGGGGGCGGCAGCGCGCCAGTGGACTGGTCGTGGAACCCCATCCTCACCGTGTTTGGCCGCGATCAGAAGGGCTCGCCGCACGTCGACGAGAACGGCCAGCAGGTCGCACCGAGCAACGTCGTTGTCGAGCTCGTCGACTACGTGAACACCGGCTACATCGACCCATCGGGCGCACCCGTGCCCGAGGCGCAGCTGGTCGGCACCGGCGAATGCTGGGTCCTCACCAACGGCGTGCTGATCAAGGGCACCTGGACGAAGACGGCGCCAGAGGCGATCACGACCTACACCGATGCGGCGGGCGCTCCGATCAAGCTGACCCCCGGCCACACGTGGGTCGAGCTGGTGCCGAATGGTGGGGCCACCATCACGGGGTGACCCGTAGGATTGCATCCATGACGCAGCCTCACGAAACCGGCACCTTCCGCGTCAAGCGGGGTCTGGCGGAGATGTTGAAGGGCGGGGTGATCATGGATGTGGTCACTCCCGACCAGGCCAAGGTCGCCGAAGATGCCGGCGCCAGCGCCGTCATGGCCCTCGAGCGGGTCCCAGCGGACATCCGCCGCGACGGTGGTGTGGCTCGCATGAGCGATCCCGAGATGATCGAGGGCATCAAAGCTGTCGTCACGATCCCGGTGATGGCGAAGGCTCGCATCGGCCATTTCGCCGAGGCCCAGATCCTCGAGGCGCTCGGCGTCGACTACGTCGATGAGTCAGAGGTGCTCACGCCGGCTGACGAGGCTCACCACATCGACAAGTGGCGGTTCACCGTTCCCTTCGTGTGTGGCGCGACCAACCTCGGCGAAGCGCTGCGGCGCATCAGCGAGGGTGCGGCGATGATCCGCTCGAAGGGTGAAGCCGGTACCGGCAACATCGTCGAGGCGGTCCGCCATCTGCGGTCGATCCTTGGGGACATTCGCAAGATCACGCAGGCCGACTCGGCGGAGGTCTACGGCTGGGCCAAGCAGCTGCAAGCGCCCGTCGGACTGGTGCAAGAGCTGGCGGAGACGGGCGAACTCCCCGTCCCGTTGTTCTGCGCCGGCGGCATTGCCACGCCCGCGGACGCGTCGCTTGTGATGCAACTCGGCGCGCAGGCGGTGTTCGTCGGCTCGGGCATCTTCAAAGCCGACAATCCTCCGGCTCGGGCCAAGGCCATCGTCGAAGCCACGACCCACTTTCAGGATCCCGAGATGCTGGCCAAGGTCAGCCGCGGGCTCGGCGAGGCGATGAAGGGCCTCGAGATCGGCGAACTCGAAACCAAGCTCGCCGATCGCGGCTGGTGACGATCAGCCGAGCTCGTCGATGTGGTGGACGTGGCCTGAGTCGCGGGTGAACAGCACGTCGTTGTAGCCCTGCCGTGGGCCCATCATCTCGAAGGTGAGCGGCGGAACGTAGGACACGTAGAGCGCACGGCGTCCGTGTGCGGACCGATCGGCGGGCGGGGGAGCGGCGTGGAGCGTGTGGCCCCAGTGTGCGGTGACATCGCCGGGTTCGGTGGTGATCGCGACGACTGGCAGCCGCTGCGTCTCGAGCTCTGACGGCAAGCGTGATGTACCGCGGTGCGAGCCGGCGATCATGTGCAGCTGGCCGGCGTCGGCCGTGGCCGCGTCGAGCTGGATGCCGATGTTGAGCATGGGGCACTTCACGGGATGCCCGCCCATCCCGCAGTCGCGGTGCCACGGCAGGTCGGCGAGCCCGGACTCGGCGCCGGGCACCTTGATGACGACCCCGTTGCCGTCGAGTCGGTCGGAGCAGATGCGGAGCTCGGGCCCGCCCAATGCGCCGATTCGACGTAGGCGCGGATCGAGGTCGAGGGCGGCCACGCGTTGTGACTCGTCGTTCAGGTAGTTGACGCGGTTGCACACGTTCTCGCCGTTGACGGTCGTCCACCATGACCGTTGATCGTCGGGACGTGCCAGACGAATCGCCGTGTCGACATCCTCGGACAGCTCGGCGATCTCGTCGGCCGTGAACACGCCTTTCACATGCACGTACCCGGTGCGCTCCAGGTAGTCGCGGAGATCGCGGTCATCGTCGGCGAGCGTGAAGGTGCGATGCAGGTCGAGGGCTTGGCCGTCGCGGTCGAGCACCGCTGGTGCATCCGCGAGGTCGTAGATCAGCTGACCGTCGAACGCCGCGCGCAGTGCGGGCTCCCACCGCGCCAGGTGTCCGAAGGTGCCCGCCGGGATGGTGATGCGGTCCGCGTAGAACAACGCGAAGCACGAGCGCAGCTCCCACACGAAATCGCACCAGTCGTCGTACGCGAGCTCGATGACGGTGCGCGCGTCCGCATCGCCCGGAGTGATCGCGACGCCGTCGCCGGTGGCGGTGTACGTGTACGAGCGCCCGTCTTCGAGACGGAACGCCAGCGGCCGCACACCGGCGAGGTCGACGGCAGCGAGCCGGCCATTTCCGGCGGCCAGGCGGGCGGGCAGGTCGACGCGGTGGAACTCGTCGAAGTCGATTGGAGCAAAGGGTGCGGTCATGTCAGTCCTGAGGATCGCGCCACATGGGCCGAGCGATGAAGTCGCCGCCGGCGCGCACCTCGCTCATCACTCGAAATCCGTGGCGTTCGTAGAGAGGTACGTTCCGGATGTTGCTCGACTCCAGGTACGCACCGAAGCCTTGACGATCGCACCGGTCCAGAACTTCACGCAGCATCGCCGAGCCGAAACCCTTGCCCTGGTTGGGCCGCGAGGCGCCCAACACCATGAGATAGAAGTGGGGTTGGTCGTGCGGATGGCATTCGCTGATCGCGAGGAAGCCGTTGCCGATCTCCTCGGCTCGATCTCCGCTCTGCTCGGCCAGGAGCGTGAAGAACTTCGCGCCGGCTTCGTCGTCGAACAACTCGACGTCGGGCGGGCTCCAGATCGCACCCCCGGCGTTGGTGCCCGTCGTGTAGACGTGGCCGTGGGGAAATCCGATTTCGAGGCCGAGCCGCATGAACTGGCGGCCGTAGATGGCCCGCGTCTCCAGGTCCGGATACATCCACTCGAACATCGGGTCGTCGAAGAAGGCGTCGGTCAGCGCCACCTCGAGGTTGTCCAAGTCGGCCCTAACCGCGTGCCGCACCCCTGCCGCCGATGTGTCAACCGCCATCTCACCCCCACTCTTCTGCGACAGGCTGACGGTAGTCGCGCGGTCACAGGCGCAGCAGGAGCAAGTCCGCGGCGGGAGCGAAGCCGGCGCGTCGGTAGAACGGGATCGAGCGCGTCGTCGGGCTGAGCACGATGCGTTCCAGCTGCAGCGAACGAGCGTGGTCGAGCAACGCCTCGAGGAGGGCGCGGCCGACGCCGTTGTCGCGGTGCTCCTCGACCACGAACATGTTGG
Source organism: Acidimicrobiaceae bacterium (assembly GCA_041166685.1). Classification (GTDB taxonomy): domain Bacteria; phylum Actinomycetota; class Acidimicrobiia; order Acidimicrobiales; family JACDCH01; genus DASUCS01. The sequence continues at coordinate 7,367 of JBEEGD010000527.1, forward strand.
CAAGGTAGCCCCATGCGCCCGATGGTCCGCCGGGCCGGGGCATGCGGGAGAACAGCATGAGGTTGGTCGTGCCGACCGGTGTTCCGTCGACCTCGGCGAGCCAGAAGATCCGCTGGTTCCGCTCTTTGCGGTACCAGTCCTCCCACCTCATCGCGAAGGATGCGTCCTCGCCTTGCACCCACCGCCGCCGCAGC
>JBEEGD010000528.1:0-2876 GCA_041166685.1 Acidimicrobiaceae bacterium
CGCCGCCGCGGTCGTGAGTGCGCTCGACAGCTCGATGATCGGCAAGTACCACGCGGAGATGCGCACGGAATCCATGTGGGCCCTGTAGAGATCTCGATTCGTGCGAGTGAACCGATCCACCTGCACGTCCTCGCGTGCGTAGGCCTGGATGACTCTGACACCGGAGAGGCCCTCTTGTAGCGACGACAACGTGGCGCCGATGCGATCTCGAACGAGAAGGTAGGCCTTGTTCGAGTCGCGCTGGAACTTGATGCTGCCGACGATCACGAACGGGACCATCACCAAGCAGACGAGCAGCAGCTTCCACGACACCAACCCGAGCACGATCACCGAAAAGATCAACAGCAACGAGTTGCTCACGAACATCAGCAGACCCATCTGCACCAACTCGGCCATCGAGTCGACGTCGGAGGTCATGCGGCTGACGATCACGCCCGCCTTCTCGCGGTCGTAAAACGGCATCGAGAGACGCTGGAGATGGTTGAACACCCGCAGCCGCAGGTCGCGGAGGAACCCCTCGCCGATCAGGCCGATGAGCACGATCTGCGCGCGGTAGATGAAGTACGCGGCGACGGCGACGACGATGTACACGATCACCGCGCGGTCGAGCGCGCTGCTGTCGTGGTGCGTGATTCCCTTGTCGATGGCGTACTTGACGAGGAATGGGCCTGCGAGCACGGTGAACGTCCACGCGATGACCAGCACGGTCGCGATGAGCATGAGCCGTCGGTACGGCCGCAGCATCGAGAACGAACGCCGGAGCACGTGTGCGGCTTTCTTGCGATCGAGCTTGTCCTCTTCGTCGACTGCGGACATGAAGAACACGGCTAGACGGTCACTTCTTCGATTGGTTCGTCTTCGACGTGGGCGGCCATCGCGGCGGCGAGCACTTCGCGGTAGTGCTCGCTCGTGCTCAGGAGCTCGGCGTGGGTCCCCTCATCGACGATACGACCTTCATCGAGTAGCACGACGCGGTCGGCCAGCGCGATCGTCGCTGGACGATGGGCGATGACGATTGTCGTGCGGCCCCGCATCACCTCGGTGAGCGCATCGCGAATCTCATGCTCCTTTGTCGGGTCCACCGACGAGGTGGCGTCGTCGAGGATCAGCACGCGCGGGTCGGCGAGAATGGCGCGAGCGATCGCGATGCGCTGCCGCTGCCCTCCGGAGAGCGAGAAGCCGCGCTCACCGATCTCCGTGCGGTAACCCGCGGGAAGCTCGACGATGAAGTCGTGAGCGCCGGCGAGGCGCGCGGCCCGCTCGATTCGGTCCATCGGCGCGTCGGGCTCAGCGAAGGCGATGTTGGCCGCGACCGACTCGTTGAACAGGAACGTGTCCTCGAATACGAGCCCGATGGCATGACGCAGGTCGTGGAGCGCGAGGTTGCGCACGTCGACGCCATCGAGCACCACGCGGCCACCGTCGACGTCGTAGAAGCGCGGGATCAGGCGGGCGACGGTTGTCTTGCCGCAGCCAGTTGGTCCGACGAGCGCGACTGACTCGCCGGCTCGGACGATCAGGTCGAGGCCCTCGAGCACTGGCCGCTGCGGCCCGCCGGGGTAGCTGAACGTGACCCCTTCGAATCGAAGCTCACCGGTCGGAGTGTCCGCGTTGGAGGGCGGCAACGGCTCGGGGTTTGGCGGATCCACCACCTGGGGGTCGGCGACCAGGACCTCGTGGACGCGCTGGCTCGACGCGACCGCTCGCTGCGACTGGGCGAGGATCATTCCGAGCATGCGGAGCGGCCAGATGAGCATCACCACGTAGACGTTGAAGGCGACGAGCGAGCCGAGGCTGAGGTGGCCGTTCAGCACCTGATGACCGCCGTAGCCGAGCACGAGGATCAGCCCGATGTTGGGCAGCAGCTCGAGCGCCGGCAGGAACACCGCCCGCACGCGGGTCGCCTTCATCGACTCGTCGTAGACATCGTCGGCTTCTGACCGGAACCGGTGCTGCTGCACCCCTTCGGCACCGAAGCCCTTCACCACCCGAACACCCGACACGGTCTCTTCGACGACGGACGCCAGCTCGGCCGACTCCTGCTGGATGCCCATCACCGCGGGATGCAGCCGCACGCCGAATCGTTTGGCGAACACGTTGAGCAGCGGCAGGCTCCCGAGCGCCAGGACGGTGAGCACCGGGTCGATCGTGAACAGAATGATCGTGACTGCCGCCACCGTCACCGCGTTCGACATCGTGAGCGGAATCATCACCAGGAACGCCTGCACCTGGTTGAGGTCGGTGTTGGCCCGGCTCATGAGGTTCCCGGTCGATGCTTGATCGTGATACGCGAAGTGCAAGCGCTGGAGGTGGGCAAACAACTGGTCGCGCAGCGTCGTCTCTGACCATCGCGCCACCTTGAACGCCCACCATCGCCGTAGCCCCGTGAAGGTTCCCTGGAACACGCCCACGATGGCGATTGCGACAGCCCAGCGGAACAGCGCCCGGGAGTTGTCAACCACGATGCCGTTGTCGATCGCGCCCTTGACGAGCAACGGGATCGAGACCTTGGCGGCGGTCCATCCGAGGCCGACCAGCACGCCGACGAGGATGGTCGGCCACTGAGGACGCAGGACGTCGCGCATGAGACGCCAACCCGCGCCGGTATCTGACTCGCGATGCGGTGTGCCGCCTTGACCCACGGGTCAGGAGGCTACCGGCGAGATCGCGGGCGTCCCAGCCCATAACGGCCGGAGTATCGCTACAGCGCGTGAGCCGAACCGCCGATGTTCGGATCGGGTCACGACCTACCAACGCACCCGACCCAAGCATTCGGAGGAGAGCGCACCAATGCGCTTGGAAGACCTCGTTCTGCGCATCCCTGGTGATGAATTCAGGGTCCGCTTCCATGAGCATCTCACAGTGCTCAGCGGCAT
>JBEEGD010000529.1:0-4152 GCA_041166685.1 Acidimicrobiaceae bacterium
TGGCTCGGCCGGTTCGGCGACATCCACCGCCGCTACGGCCCGGTGATCAAGGCCTGGACCGAGGCGGAGATCGACAACAGCGAGTTCGGCCGGATGGGTGCGAACGTGCTCGGCGACTTCGTGATCAAGCTCGGGCAGCGCATCGCCAAGTCGCCCGCGGTGGTGGCGGATCCGCAACTTGCCGCGCTGGCCCTCGTCGCAATGATCGAGCGGGCCAACTACTACGCCATCAGCGGCCAGATCGGCAATGGCACCGGCGACGTGACCGACACCCTCGCCGAGATCGCCTTCGCCGCCCTCTTCGGCGCCTCCGCCCGCACCTGACCGCGGCGAAATCCCACTCAGAGCTACACAGTTTTGTGTAGCTCTGAGTGGGAATTGCGGAGGAGGCGCTTCAGGATCTTGCCGTTGGGATCTCTTGGGAGCTCGTCGACGAACGTGAATCGCGCGGGGCACTTGAAGTCGGCGAGCTTGGAACGCACGTGGGCGGCGAGCTCGTCCTCGGTGACGAGTGAGCGCGTTTCGACAACGGCCTTGAGGATCTCGCCGTGGCGTTCATCCGGAACGCCGAACACCGCGCAATCGACAACAGCCGGATGCAGGTACAGCACATCTTCGATCTCTCGCGGATACACGTTGACGCCGTCGCGCAGAACCATGTCCGACACGCGATCGGTGATGTACAGATAGCCGTCCTCGTCGAGTCGTCCGACATCGCCGACCGTGAACGCGTCGTCGCGCCACGCCGCGTCGGTCTTCACGTCGTCGCGGTGGTAGTGGAACGTCGCCCCGCCGGCCGGTTTGATGTAGATGACACCCTCGTCGCCATCGCCGTCGATGCGGACCTCCACGCCGGGCCACGGCTTGCCGACAGTACCCGGACGATCGAGCCACTCCGCCGGCGACACGCGCGTCGCGCCGCCTTCACTGGCGCCGTACAACTCCCACACCTCAGTGTCGGGCAACGCCTCGATGATGCGCCGTTTCACCGGGATCGGGCACGGCGCGCCGCCGTGGATGATGAGGCGCAAGCTCGAGAGGTCGAAGGCGCTGCGTTCGGCATCCGGGACCTCGAGGATCCGAATGAAGTGCGCCGGCGTCATGAACGTCGTCGTGACCCGCCGCCGCTCGATGAGGGCGAGCGCGTCGCGCGCGTCCCAGGCAGGGAGGATCGCCACCGCGCCGCCGGAGAACAACGTCGTGAACGAGTACCCGCCGGGACCGGCGTGGTACGCGGGACCGGCGAGGATGTGCACGTCGTCGGCGCGAAAGCCCCACAGCATCACGAGGCCTTGCTGCGCGAGTGCCATCGTCTCGGGCTTCAGACCGCCGTGCACCACGCCCTTCGGCCGGCCGGTCGTGCCTGACGTATAGAAGATGAATGCGGGCGACAGCCACCCCTCGGTGGGCCACGGCTCCGCATCCGCAATCGCCGGCTCATACTCGTCCCCCACCAGGATCACCGAGCACGACGGCGCCTGAGCGACGGCCGCGTCGACGAACTCCTTCAGGCTCGTGTGCGCGACGAGCACCTGAGCGCCGGAGTCCTCGAGGATCCACGCCAGCTCGTCGGTCTTCAGATGCCAGTTGACCGGAAGGAAGCGCGCTTCAACTCGGCATGCGGCCGCCGCGACCTCGAAGAACTCAAAGCCGTTGGGCACCATGGCCGCGACCGCGCCGGTGCCGTCGCTCGGAACGCCGCGCTCGTGGAACAGGGTGGCCAGCCGCGCCGCACGGTCGGCGAGCTCGCCGTACGTCCGAACCTCGTCGCCCAGCATCAGGGCCGGCTTGTCCGGTGCCGTCCGGGCGTGTGTCGCCATCCCCCACTCATCCACCCGAGCATCCTGACACGCGTGTCAGGTACGATCCCGCCCGCATGCGGGAACACCGGTACACCCTCGAAATGCCGCACTCCCCCGAGCGGCTCTGGGCGCTCTTTCAGGACTACGACAACTGGACGGCGTACGCGCCGATGGTGATCGAAGTCCAAGTCGTGCACCCCGGCGATGCCGGAGGCAACGGCCTGCTGCGCCGGGTGATCTACAAGATGCCGCTCGGGCGCCGAGGGTCTGCATTGGAGTTGGTCACCGACGTCGAAGCGGCCCGGGGCTAGACGTTCACGATGCTCAGCCACGAACCCGGGCAGGACCAGACCGGAAAGGTCGGCCTCGAACGCGTCGGCCCCAATCGCACTCGGTTTTCCTTCGAGGAGCGCTACAACCTGACGAAGGCACCGTGGAAGTGGTTCGAGGGACCCATCTACAAGTTCATCAACAAGAAGAACGAAGAGTCGATGCAACGGGCGTCGGATTGGTTGACCGCGCATCCCGAGTACCGGCCGGACTTGATCGACGGCAACGTCGAGGCGGCCGCCCGATGACGACGACGATCCCGGACACGATGTCGGCCGTCATCTACCAAGGCAAAGGCGAACTCAGCGTCGAGGACGTTCCCGTTCCCACCGTCGGCCCCAGCGACGTGCTCATCGAGGTGAGCCACTGCGGCGTGTGCGGCAGTGACTTGCACATGGTGCTCGACGGGTGGGGCCGGCGCGGCTCGATCGAGGGCCACGAGTGGAGCGGCGTCGTGGTCGCCGTTGGCGAGGAGGTCGGGTCCTGGACCGTCGGCGACCACATCGTCGGTGGGCCGAACCCGCGATGCGGTGAATGCGAGCCGTGCCGAACGGGACATCCGTCGCTCTGCTCCAAGCGGGGCACGCCCGGCATGGGCGAGGGCGGCCAAGGTGCGTTCGCCCGTTACATGAAGACGCGCGAGAACGAGATCTTGCGCGTCCCGGAAGGTCTGTCGTTGCGCGACGCCGCCTTGGCCGAACCATTGGCGGTCGCGTTGCACGGCATCACGAACTCCGGCATCCAGCCGGGCGAGCGGGCGCTCGTGCTGGGTGCCGGACCCATCGGCGCGTTGACCATCGCCGCGCTACGAGCGCTCGGCGTTGACGACATCAAGGTGAGCGAGCCCGCGCCGGTACGCCAAGAGCTGGCTCGTCGCCTTGGCGCGTCGGTCGTCATCAGCCCCGACGAGCTCGAGGTGCCGGGTCCGTTCGATCCGGGCGCCGTCGTCAACGATGCCGTCGATGTCGCGCTCGAATGCTCTGGCCACGGCGAGGCGATGGAGGCCGGTCTTGCGCAACTCAAGCGCAGGGGCCGGCTCGTGCTCGTCGGTGCCGGCATGGCATCGCCTCGCTTCGATCCCAACCGCATCTTGCTGAACGAGCTGACGATCACCGGCGCGTTCTGTTACGACGCCGACGGCTTCGAGCGCTCGCTCGCACTGCTGGCGTCAGGAAAGCTGCCCCTCGAGGAGCTCATCGATCCGGTCGACGTTCCGCTGACGGGCGCGCTCGACGCGATGCAAGCACTTGCGTCGGGACGGATTGCCGCCAAAGTCCTCATTGCCCCGGGAGCATCGTCATGAGCAAGACGCGAATGCCGCGCCTCAACCACGTCGCCATGTCAATGGCACCCGACGCACTCGGCGCTGAAGGCCGCAAGGAGATCACGACGTTCTACGGCGACGTCTTCGGATGGCTCGAGTACGACATGCTCACCCAGGACCGCCACCGCCTGGTGATGCGGGTGCACTCCGACGAGCAGTTCGTGTTCCTCATCGCCGAGGACGACCCGATGAAGTGCCCGCGGCTCGATCACTTCGGCATGTCCGTCGGCACGCTCGACGAGTTCGAAGACCTGTACAAGAAGGTCCAGGACAAGGCGGCCAACGATCCCGACGTCGATGTCGTCGAGCGCGAAGTCGAGTCCTACGAGGGCTATCTGAACCTCCACAACTTCTACGTGCGCTACAAGCTGCCCCTCATGGTCGAGGTCCAGCACTTCGAGTACACCCACGGCGGCTAGCCGGTGAAGAAGCTGGCGGATTACGGGCTCGACGATCATCCGGCCGACGACCCGGAACGGGCGCAGATCGCGTGGGCCGTAGCCGCGTTCGACGACTGCGACGAGTGCGGTGATCTTCGCATCGAGCTCACCGTCGAGGAAGCCGGTCGTCCCGGCACCGGTGTGGTCGGGCATCTGGCCCCGGCGAGCGCGCGGAAACTGCGGGCGGCGCTGGCCACCGCGCTGCGCGAGATGGGGGAAGCACCGTGATCACCCGCAGGACCGGATACCTGACGAT
>JBEEGD010000530.1:0-15726 GCA_041166685.1 Acidimicrobiaceae bacterium
CGTCTTCTGGGCGACGAGCAGCGCGATGAGCACCGCGGCCAGCACCACTTGCACCGGGCGAGAGCGACGCAACGGCTCGAATCGAGCGGCGAGATCGGGCACCACCCCGTTGGGGTTCTGGCCGAGACCGATGCCCATCATCCCCGGGAGGACCCGGCCAGGGTTGGCGAACCAATCGGCCGACGCAGCGGCGATCGGAATGCCGTAGAGCACGAGCCCCGCGAACATCGCACCGCCGGGCGACCCGATGCCGCCCACGACAGCCAACAGAAGCACCGGCAAGCTCTCGAAGAAACTGAAGCGGTCGGCACTCACCGTTCCCGACGCGCCGCCGTAGATCGCGCCGCCGACGCCGGCCATCGCGGCGGACAGCGAGAAGACGAGGAGCTTCGTAGTCGTGAGGTTGAGCCCGAGCGTGGCGCAGGCCGCCGGGCTGTCCTTCATCGCGAGCAAACGTTCCCCGAAACGGCTCCGACGCAGGGCGACCACGACGAGCGCGCACATGCAGAAGGCGATCCCGAGTACGACAAGGAACGATCTCTCACTCGACGGGTTCACGAACGGCAGCGAGAGTCGGTGGACCGGCACGGTTCCGAGTTCGAAGAGCTTCACATCGAGCCAGCCGATGTTGAAGTTCGGCAGGACGAACACCCACCGATCGAGCACGACGGCGAACGCGGCCGTCGCCAACGCGAGATAGATGCCCGACAGGCGCAGCGCGGGCAACGCGACGAGGGCGCCGACGACACCGGCGATGACGGCTGCCCACACGAGGCCAAGTGGGGTTCCGCCGTGACCGAGGTGCGCCATGGCGATGGCTCCGATGCCGGCGAAGCTCATCTGGCACAGCGAAATCTGTCCGGCGTAGCCGACCAGCGGCACCACTGACAGCGCGATGATCCCGATGGCGAACACCTTCGACAGCGTCAACGCATTGGCATCAGTGACCATCGTCGCAACGATTGCGGTCGCGCCGATCACGAAGGCACACGCCACCAGCGCGCCGCGATAGCTCGGCACGGGGAAGTGTTCACGCGATCGGGCCGCGCTGTGACCGCGGAGTCGCGACTGCGGCAAGACGATCAGCACGAGGAACAGGATGATGATCGGGATGGCCGGCCGGAAGCCGCTGAGATACGGGTTCGAGAGGTTCACGTATCCCGTGCCGTACGAGTCGGCGAGTCCGAGTATCACCGCACCGAGAAACGTCAGCGGCAGGTTGCGCAGCCGTCCGATCATCGCCGCCGCGTACGCGTTCACGATCAGCAGCGTGAGCGTGGTGTGCGACAAGCCTTGGTCCGGCGCGGCCAAGATGCCCGACAGCGCAGCCAACGAGCAGCCGATGGCCCACGCCAACATGGCTGACCGATCGGGTCGAGCGCCGTTGAGCATGGCGAGCTTGCGATCGTCCACCGCGGCGCGCATTGTCATACCTGGACGCGAGTGGAAGAGCAGGAGCCGCAGGGCCCCCGCGACAACGACGGCGACGAGCAGGGCAAACACCGAATGCCACGTGACGTTCACCCCGCCGATCGACACCCGGTTGCCCTCCCAGAAGTGGCTGAGAGGATGAGATTCGTCGGGGCTCCACAGCCACTGTCCCAAGCCGAGCGCGGCAACGAGGAGACTGATCGTGACGACGAGCTGCGTTGCATCGGTCGTGCCGACCAAACGCCGCATGATGCCTGCCTCGAGAGCCGCCCCGAACAGTGGAGCGATGACGAGCAACACGACCGCAAATGCCAGAGGCTCGGGCAAGCCCCACGAGACATGCAGCTGCCAATACGTGAACGCTCCGAGCATGCCGATGGCACCGTGCGCGAAGTTGAACACCCCGGTCGTCGTGTACGTGAGCACGAGACCGCTGGCGGCGATCGCGAAGATGCCAGCGGTACACAGCCCGGTCACCGTGTACGCGAGGAATGCCTCCATACGCCTATGTCCGCTCGCTGATCAGCGAGGGACGCCGTAGTCGTTCTTCAGCTCGATCAAGTTCTTGGGGTCGCAGTTGAACCGGCCTTTGGTGGGCTTCGTCGCCGTCGCGTCGTACTCGAACCCAGCCGCAGATGCCTTGACGAACAGGAAGCACGGCGATCCGACGTTCCCACCCGGGTTGGTCTCCGCATGAAGGCCGGCGCCTGTCCAGGTCGTCACCGTCTTCGCCTTTTCCAACAGGCAGGTGCGGGTGAGATTGACGCCACAGTCCGTTGCCGCCTTCGCGAAGAGGAGGAAGGACGACATCGTCTGCGCGCCGAGGAGGGCCACCTTGCCGCCCGCGTTGTATTGCTTCATCAGGTCGAGGTAGTCCTTGGTGGCCTTGTTCTCGCTCGCCAGTTCGAACGGCGTGAAAACCATCTGGACCCACGTGTTCTTGATGGCATCGCCGCCATTGTCGGTCAGCTTCTTGTCGTAGTGGTTGGCCGTCTCGATGATGACGTCCGGGTAGTAGCCATCGGTCTTCATGGCTTTCTGGAGCAGCGCGAGGTTCTCGGGCTCACCAACCATGTGCATGAACTTGACGCCGGCCTGCTTGAGCTCGAGAACGAACGGCGACCAGTTGGCCTCACCCAGCGCGCTGTACTCGGGCTTGTCGACCACCTTGCCACCGATGAGCTCGATGGCCTCCACCGTCGCGTCACGGACGACGATCGTGGAGGGCAGCCCGGCGGTCAGCACGGCCGACGCGGTCAACGAGCCTGGTGCGATCGAGTTCGCCGCGGCCAGCGGTCCGCTCGGGAACGTGTACACCGGGTTCGGGAGGGGCTGCACCTGGAGCGTGGCGACCCGAGCCTTGGGGCTGACCACGAACCCAGCGATGCTCGGGAGCCCGCAGTCGACGCGGGCGTTGTTGTCCCCGTCGTCGAACACGGCGCCACCACCGACGAGCGCGAGGTCTTCCTCGCACGACTGCAGGACGACCGCGTTGTAGTCGGTGAGCTTGGCGTCACGGTCGTCGATCACCAGCTTGCGGCCGAGGATGCCTCCGTGGTCGTTGCAGAACGCGGCGAAGGCCACCGCGGCATCGAACATCTCCTTGTTCAGCCCGTTGCGGCCGGTGAACCCCTTGTCGGTCACGGTCCCGACATGGATCTCAGTGGCGCTGACGCCCTTGTCGCTCGCCGTCTTCGCCGCGCCGTCGCCCGGACTACACACCTTGGAGATGTCGCCGAACCCGCCCTGCGCCAGCGCAGTCGGGTCGGCGGCCCCCGCGGCCACGGACGAGCTGCTGCCCGTCTGGCTCGCCGCTTCTGTGCCCGCGCCTCCACTACGGCCACACGCCGCGCTGACGAAGATCAAGACGATCGCTAGCGCCAGCCCTTGAGCACGCTTCACTGGTTGTCCCCCCGGATTCCTGCGAGTGGACCGTGGCCGGCCCGTGGTTTGTCTAGCCGCCCAGATAGGCGGAAGAGAGCTCATCTTCGAGGTCGGCGGGTTGGCCGACACTCACAACTTTGCCGTGCAGCATGATCGCTGCGTAGTCGGCGACGCCGAGGACAGTACGCGCGAACTGCTCGACCACGAGGATCGAGACACCCGTCTTGGCGACTTGGCCGACCACTTCGTAGAGCTGCTCGACGATCAGCGGCGCGAGTCCCATCGACAATTCGTCGAGGAGCAACAACGAAGGCCTCACGGCCAGCCCGCGGGCGAGCGCAAGCATCTGTTGCTCGCCTCCCGACATCGTGCCGGCCAACTGATTGCGGCGTTCACCAAGTCTCGGGAAGCGCTCGTAGGCGACGGACTCGACCTCACCGAAGTCCACACCGCCGTACGTCGCCATGCGGAGGTTCTCTTTCACCGTGAGGTTCGGGAACACGCCACGGCCCTCGGGGATCGTGCAGACCCCGATGCGGGCCAGTGCATCTGTGCTCGCGCCGTTCACGTGACGGCCCGCGATGTGCACGCATCCCGCGGTCGGCGTCATCTGGCCGCTGATGACCTTGAGGGTTGTGGTCTTGCCTCCGCCGTTCGGACCAAGGAGGGCGACAACGCTCCCGAGCGGAACGACCAGGTTGACGCCGTGGAGGACCTCGATGCGGCCGTAGGCCGCCTTCACGCCTTTGAGTTCGAGGACCTTCTCACCCATCCTTGTGAGCACTCATCTCCGTGTGCTCGAGCGACGTCTCCTCCGCGGCGGCACCGAGGTAGGCGTCGAGGACAGCCTGGTTCTGTTGGATCTCCGTCGGCGTCCCGACGGCCAGGATCGCGCCGAAGTCGAGCACGTGGATCCACGCGCACACCTTCATGACGAGCGCGACATCGTGCTCGACCATGAGAATGGCCATTCCCTCCGACGCGAGGTCGAGCAGGAGATCGGCAAACGCATCGGTCTCCTGCTCGTCCTGACCCGACGCCGGTTCGTCGAGCAACAGCACGCGGGGCCTCGTCGCGAGCGCGCGCCCGAGTTCGACCAACCGGGCTTGACCAGTCGGCATGGCGTCGACCCGATCGTCGGCCACACCTTTGATGCCGATGCGCTCGATGATCTCCTCAGTGACCGCCCGCGGGTCGGACTTGTCGCGCGCCCAACTCTTGCGGATCTCGGCCGCAGTGAGGATGTTCTCTCGAGCGCTCAGCGACCCGAACACCTCGAGGCGCTGGAACGTGCGGGCGATCCCGCGTCGCGCGCGCTGGTGGGGCGGGAGCTTCGAGAGCTCCTTCCCGTCGAGGATCACTTTGCCGCTGGTCGTCTCTTGCAGCCCGGTGATCACGTTGAAGGTCGTCGTCTTGCCCGCGCCGTTCGGGCCGATGAGCGCGGTGATGCGGCCGGCTTCGACATCGAGGTCGACGTCGCGCACCGCGTGGTGCCCGCCGAAGTGAACGTTGACCCCGATTGTCTCCAGCAGCGGCAACTCAAAACCCCCCGGTCGTGTCTGGTTTCTACCTCACGGTGAAGCGGCGATCCTCTGGCCCAGCTGGCGGAGATGCTCGGTGGCCGTACCCAAGGTGAGCTCGATGACCTTGCTCCAGCGGAAGTAGCGATGCACGGGATAGTCGAGGTCGACACCCACACCGCCGTGGAGATGCTGGGCCGCGTGGACAACGCGGTCCCCGCCGAAGCAGGCCCAGAACTTGGCGATGTGAACCTCGTCGCTGGCCGGCAACTCCTGCGACAGCCGCCACGCGGCCTGCAACGCCGTCAACCTGATGCCCTCGGAGTCGATGTACGCATCGGCGATGCGCTGCGCAACCGCCTGGAACGTGCCGATCTTCGCTCCGAACTGCTCGCGTTCGGACACGTACGCGGCCGTGAGACGCACGGCGACATCGCACACGCCGACCTGGATCGAGCACAGTGCCGTGATCGCTCGGGCGGTGAGCCATTCCACGATCTCTTCGCCTTGTTGTGGATCACCCAGCGGCTCGCCGGCCGCACCCGTGAGGCGAAGCAGGAAGCTCGGTTCGTCGCTGATGGCCTCGTTGCGTTCGAGCTCGACCCCGCCCGCGCTCGGATCGACCAGGAACACCCCGACCGAACCGTTCGTGCGCGCGGGAACGAGCACCCTCGAAGCCAAGTGCGCTGCAGGCACCAGGATCTTCTCGCCCTCGAGCCGCCAACCATCGCCATCGCGGGTGGCCGTCGTCGCGGGCACGCTCGGCACCATGTACTCGCCGGCTTCGAACAATGCGGCCGTGAGGATGGTCGAGCCGTTGATGACACCAGGCAGGATCTCTTGCTGTTGCGCGGGCGTTCCGAATCGAGCGATCGGCAACGCTCCCAGCACGAGCGTCGCCATGAGCGGCAGCGGCGCGACGGTGCGGCCTTGCTGCTCGAGGATGAGGCATGCCTCCATGAAGCCGTAGCCGCCGCCGCCCACGGACTCGGGCAGGCAGACGCCGAGGAGGTCGGCCTTGGCCAACTCGTTCCACACGTCATCGGCAAACCAACGGCCGGTCGGATCGGTCTCGATCTCGCGGAGCCGTTTCGGCGGCAGCTTGTCGGTGAGGATCTGGCCGGAGAGATCCGCGATCGCTTGCTGCTCTTCAGTCAGTGAGAGATCCATCAGTGCCTCGGGATTCTGGGCAGGCCCAAACCGAACAGGGCGATGAGGTCGCGCTGCACCTCGTTGGTGCCACCGCCGAACGTGAGGATCAGCGAGCCCTGCATGGCCCGCTCGATCCGACCGGCGAGCGCAGCTGACGGCGAGCCCCGGCGCAGCGTGCCCGTCGGTCCGAGCACCTCGAGGAGAAGCCGGTAAGCCTCCGTGAAGAACTCCGTGCCGAACACCTTCGCGGAGCTGGCGTCGCCCGGATTGATCTTGCCGGTGCAGACCTTCCAGTTGATGAGCTTCAGGAACTCGGTCTTCGCCTTTACTCGGGCCAAGTTGATCTGCGCCCACTCCTGGTCGATCACCCGGCGGCCATCGGGCAGCTTCGTGTCCTTCGCGAAGCGCACGACGTCCTCGTAGCAGCGCTCGACCATCCCCGGTGGGGCCAACGACATCCGTTCGTAGTTCAACTGGTTCGTGATCAGGTCCCAGCCGCGATTGACCCCGGCCACGACGGCATCGTCGCCGACGCGAACGTTGTTGTAGAAGGTCGACGTTGTCGACGCGTTCACCATCGTGTCGATCTTCGTGTACGAGAACCCCGGATCGGTCGTCGGCACCAGGAAGATCGTGATGCCCTTGTGCTTCGGGGCGTCAGGATCGGTGCGCGCTGCGAGCCAGATGTAGTCGGCGTACGACGCCAACGACGTGAACACCTTCTGCCCGTTGATCGACCATTCGTCGCCGTCCTTCACGGCCGTCGTCGTCAGCGATGCGAGGTCGGTCCCGGAGCCCGGCTCGGTGTAGCCGATCGAGAAGTGCAGTTCGCCCGCGAGGATCTTCGGAAGGAATTTCTCCTTCTGCTCCTGGGACCCGAACTCCATGATCGTCTTGCCGACGGTGTTGATCGTGAGGAACGGGATGGGCACGCCGGCCCGCCAGGCCTCGTTCGTGAAGATGAATTGCTCCAGATCCGTGCGCCCTTGACCGCCGAACTCTTTGGGCCAACCGATGCCCAACCAGCCGTCGCGACCCATCGTCCGCACGGCTTCGAGGCAGGCCGGTCCTCCGCTCTCGCCGGAGGCCACCTCGGCCTCGACCTCGGGCGTCATGAGGCCCGCGAAGTACTCGCGTAGCTCGAGACGGAGCGCTTCCTGCTCCGGTGTGTAGGTGATGTCCACCCTGCTCCTCCCGCTGCTGCTCGATCGGGCCCCCGGCGAGGCCGCCAGAATAGAACGTGTTCCATTTTTCTGCCAGGCTGATCGGGGCAGGGAGTGCGTGGGGTACGTCGAAGTATCAAACTCACAGCCTGACAAGGGGGATCGTGCGACACCGGCTACTCATGCTCGCCACGGCGTCTGCGTTGCTCGCGACTGTCGCGTGCGGCGCTCGCCTGAGCTCACAGCAATACGTTGAAGCTCGAGGCGCGGGCGGCGGTGGCACCGCGGCGGCCGCAGGCGGCAGCACCAAGAGCGCGGCCTCGGCTGGAGCCGGCGGCAGCACGCCAGCGGGCGGCGGTGCGGCCGCAGCGGGGGGCGGAGGAGCCGCGGCCGGGGGCGGCGATGCCGCGGCGGGCGGAGGCGGCGCAGCCGCTGGGGGCGGAGCCTGCTCACCGCAGCACAGCGACGCGCCGGGAGTCAGTGACACCGAGATCAAGCTCGGCAACGTCTCGACGATCAGCGGTCCGGTGCAGAACTTCGGCGCCACGGGGCGCGCCGGAGCGAAGGCCTACCTCGACTTCGTCAACAACAACGGCGGCGTGTGCGGCCGCAAGCTCTCGCTCGTCAACGGCGACGATCGCCTCGATCCCGGCACCAACCGGTCACAGACCGACCAGTTGAAAGATCAGGTCTTCGGCTTCGTCGGGAACACCACCGTGGTCGACGACGGCGGCGCGGACGTCATCGGCGGCACCAACATCCCGAACTGCTCGCTGATCATCGGCAGCACCGCACTCCAGCAGCCGAACTACTACTCCCCCAACCCGATCGCACCCGCAGGCGACACGAACGGCACGGTCGCGATGTGGTCCTGGTTCAAGGCCAACAAGGGAATCACCAAGGTCGGCATCGTGTATCCGGACAACCCGAACGCGTTCGCTCGTGTACAGGGCTACGTCAACGACATCACGGGCGCGGGCCTCGTCGCGGACAATCCGATCAAGGTGGCCGTCACGGAGTCGAACTACGTCGGCGTGGCCAACCAGATGAAGAGCAACGGCGACGACGCGCTGATCACGGTGCTCGAGGTCAACGGCATCGGAAAACTCGCCCAAGCCATCAAGCAGGTCGGGTGGAACGTGAAGGTGCCGTTCTACGGGGCCCAGGCCTACGGTCCGCAGCTTCCGCAGATCGCCGGAGCCAATGCCGACGGTGCCCTGCTCGCGCTCACCCATGAGATCGTCGAAGGTGGCAGCGCCGCCATGCAGACGTTTGCCCAGTTCTACCAAGCAAGCAGTTCTGGTCAGGCGCTCGACTTCTTCGCCGTGATGGGTTGGTCCGCCGCCAAGCTGTGTGTTGACGCAATCGCCGCCGCCGGCCCTGCCCCGACGCGTGACTCGGTGATCGCGGCGTTGAACGGGATCGCAGACTGGACCGCAGACGACATTCTCGCTCCGCGCAGCCCGGCCGCCAAGAAGGGTGCAACGAGCTTCATCATCGTCACGATCGAGGGTGGCGTCTGGAAGAAGGTCTACCCGGACGCAGGATTCGCCGCATCATGACCGTGCTGATGCTTTCGCTCACCCACGCAAGCGTTCGCTCGCTCAAGTGCGGCTCGTCGCTGGCGCTTCCCTCGCCGCGGCTCTCGGGAGTCTCACAGTGACCGCCATTGTGGATTGGGCGCAGGAGGCGCGGACCAAACCGATCCGCTTCTTCTACATGGCGTTGGTGTTTGCCTATGTCATACGCGCACTCACCAGCGCTCCGAACATGGGCCAGCTGTTCGCGACCACCCTCATCGGAATCGCCGATGGCTGCGTGTTCGCGATCGCGGCCAGCGGCCTCGTCCTCACGTACGCCACGACTGGCGTGTTCAATTTTGCCCACGGCGCAGTCGGCATGATGTCGGCGTACCTGTACTGGGCGCTCATCGCACAACACGACGTGCCCGTCGCGATTGCGCTCGTCCTCATCCTCTTCGTGTTCGCCCCACTCGTTGGTGTCGCGATCGAACGCGTGATGCGCTTCTTCAACGACGCCCCGGTGCAAACCACCGTGACGGTGACGATCGCGATCACCATCATGCTGATCGGCCTGGCGCAAAAGATGTTCCCGCCTGACGCCGGCTTTCGCCTTGACCGGCTCCTCGGGCTGCACACGTTGCACATCTGGGAGGCACGACCGACCTACGACAACGTGCTCGCCTTGGTGCTCGCGATCGCGGTCGCGGTCGTGCTGCGCGGGCTCCTCTTCGTCAGCCGCACGGGTGTGGCCATGCGAGCCGTCGTCGACAATCCCACGCTCGCCGCGCTGAACGGAGCCCCGCCGGTCAAGATCGCCCGCTACAGCTGGATGCTCGGGTCAGTGTTGGCGGCTCTCGCCGGCATCCTTCTGGCCAGCTCCGCGGGCAGTCCCACGCAGATCGAGCTGACGTTCTTCATCCTCGCGGCCTACGGCGCCGCCGTCATCGGCAAGCTCAAGAGCCTCCCGCTGACCTTCGCCGGTGCGATCGCTCTGGGCGTCCTCAAGAACCATGCGTTCTTCACGCTGCCGCAGGGGAACTTCTGGAGCTCGCTCCAGATCGCCCTTCCCGGCGTGTTCCTGTTCCTGTCCGTTCTGCTCGTACCGGCGGCCCGGCTGAGCGTCGGTCGCGTTGTCGGCGTCAAGGCGCCGCGCGTGCCCAACCTGCAGTCCTCCCTCGTGCGCGCCGCGGTGTTCATGGGGGCCATGGTGCTGGTCTCTCGCGTCGCGCCGGCGGCCAACATCACCGACATGACCCGAGCCCTCATCTACGGGGTGCTCTTGCTGTCGCTCGTGCTGCTCACTGGGTTCAGCGGCCAGATCTCTCTCTGCCAGTACGTCTTCGTCGGCGTGGGCGCGTGGGCGATGGGCTACTACTTCGGCGGGCACAGCATCTTCGGCATGCTGCTCGCCGGCCTCATCGCGGTGCCGTTCGGTGCGCTGGTCGCGCTGCCCGCGATCCGGTTGCAGGGCCTGTACCTCGCCTTGGTGACTTTGGGCTTCGCCGCGATGTCACAAGACCTCGTGCTCAGCCACTCATACCTCTACGGCGGCGGCGACGTTCGAGTCGGACGACTGCATCTCCTGGGCCTGAAGTTCGACAGCGACAAGACCTTCTTCGTCCTGTGCGCCATCGTGTTCACGCTGATGGCCGTCGGCATCCTCGCGCTCAAGCGGGGCCCGCTGGGACGACGGCTCGCGGCCCTGCGCGACAGTCAGGCGGCGTGCGCCACGCTCGGGCTCGACGTCCGCCGGACCAAGCTCGTGGTGTTCTCCATGTCGGCCTTCATCGCGGGGCTGGCGGGCGCGCTGTTCGGTGGCCTCAACGCCTTCAACTCTGTGGTGCAGTTCGACCGCATCAACAACATCGTGTTGCTGCTGTTCGCGGTCGTCGGCGGCATCACGACGGTAACCGGCGCGTTGATCGGCGGTTCGCTCTTCGCGTTGCTGCCGTACGTGCAGAGCGAGTATCCCGACCAAGCCGGGCTGGTGTTCGCGGCCGTCGCCATCGCCGTGGTTGCCCTGGGGCGCCAACCCAACGGTCTCGCCGGCATGCTCTTCGAGACGATCAGCGGCCGGGGCAAAGCGGGTCGCGAGAAACCGGACGACTCCACGAATGCCAAGGAGCTCGCTCGTGCAGCGTCGTAGACGCGCGCTGAGCGCCTTGGTGGGTGTCGCGTTGCTCGCCGCCCTGGGGGCGAACGGTGGGGCCAGAGCGCAGACGAGCAGCGACTCGAGCGATCTCGCGTCGCAGTTCGGCGGCTACGCGCTCGACGCCGACAGCGAGGGCATGTCGTTGACCTACAACAGCCCGGGGCTCATACCGGGCACGCCCTCGCCGATCGCGCAAGTCAGCTTCCCCGAGTCGCTCACGAACATGAACAAGAGCCCGAGCGCGTACGCGTTGGCCAGCCTCGTCTACCCCGGTCCGTTGCTCGCGGATCTGCCGACAGTGCTCGCACTCGGTGGGTTCGACCAGCAGGTCGCCCCGCTGGGGCCGGCCGCGCCGAAGGCGGGCGACATTCCGGCGTACCCAGTCCGTGCCGAGGCCTTCTTCCCGTCGGGTCCAACCTCGAAGACCCAGGACGTCGGCTCGGGACGCGAATCCGTCGTCACGTCGGCCGACTCGGCCAACGCGCAGGCGTTCTACGGCGCGGCCACGCTGCCTCCCCTCGTGAATGCGGGCTCGATCGTGTCGACCACCGAGACCCATCTCGAGAAGGGACAGGTCGTCAGCCGTACACGAGTGGAGCTCCACAACGTCGACCTCGTCGCCGGCCTCATGCACATCGATTCGATCGTCACCGACCTCGTCGGCACGAGTGACGCGACGGCGGCGGCATCCGACGGCACCACAACGGCGAGCGGCGTGACGTTCTTGGGACAGCCAGCCACGCTCGATGGCACGGGCATGCACCTCGCGCCGCAGGCGGCCGACCCCGGCACGAAGGTGACCTTGCCTCCCCTCGGCCCCCTCACCGGCGGCGTTCAGCAAGCCCTCGACCCGTTGAACCAACTGATCGTCGCGACGGTGGGAACCGCCAACGCGGGGATCAACGACTTGTTGAAGGCGGGCGGGATCACCATCCAACTCATCCAGCCCACCGAGGTGAAGAAGGGCGGTGAAGTTCGCCGCTTGGCCAGCGGAGTGCTCGTCACGATCAACTACACGGGTGACAGCGAGCCGGTGCTCGGTTCGATCTTGAGCCTCGTCAAGGCGCAAGACCTGCCAAGCCAAGCAGTTGACCCCTGTGCGACGTTCGGTCAGCCCGCCTGCCCGCTTCCCTTCTCGTCACCTCAGTCCCTCGTGCTCGCGTTGAAGGCCACGCATGTCGAGACCATCGGGCTGGCCGCGGGCCATGTGCACGCCTCCGCCGCGGAGCCGTTCGCCATACCGAAGCTGCCGTCGTCCACCGGTGGCCTCTCGACGCCCGGCTCGGGCTCGTCGTCTGGCTTCAGCACGCCCACACCCGCCCTCGGCGCCGGGGGCAGTGGCGGCGCAGGTGGCGGCGGCTCGTCCATTGGCTCGGCGGTGCCGCTGGCCTTCGTCGGAGGTGAGCCGCTGGCCGCGGTCGTCTCCGTACTCGTCCTTCTCCTCGCGGGTTCCGGTTTCTGGTTCGGCTCGGGTCGGCTGGCGGACAACGTGCTCTCGGTCGCGAGCTCGTCGTGTCCGGAAGGGCTCGACCAATGAACGCGCAACCGCGCCGCACCCGGCCCCTGAAGCCGGCGCCCGTGGAAGAGCCATCCCCCACCGTCTCGAAAGACGCGGCCGTCGACGACATCGTCGTTGTCCCGCTCGACGACGCGTCGCCGTCGCGATCCGCGGGCACTGCGACCGCGGAGTCGGAGGCGAGCCGCTACCAACGGCTGTCGGAGGGCGTTCGCGCGCTGCGCACCGGCGGCGGCACGCTCAACTTCAGCGAGCACACCCTCATGATCCTCGGCGGCGTCATCGCGCCGCTCGGACTCGTCATCATCGTCATCGGCTGGTACGGCGCCGCCCACTCGCCGTTCCTGTTCCAACAGGTGCCGTACTTGATCTCCGGTCTCGGCATCGGCTTGGGCTTGGTGTTCCTCGGTTCGTTCTTCTATTTCGCCCACTGGATCACCGAGCTGGTGAAGGAAGGACGAGCGCAGTCGGCTGCGATGGTCGAGGCGATCGCTCGACTGGAGGAGACGGTCAAGCAGCAGGCCGGCGCGGAGCGGCTCGCGGGTGCGAGCGACGACGCCGGCATCAGCCCCAACGGCTCGCCCGCGGGTGACTTGGTCGCCACGGGCAAGGGCACGATGGCGCACCGCCCCGACTGCGTGGTCGTGGCCGGCAAGTCCGGGCTCCGCCGGGTCACCGCCGACGACGGCCTCGCGTCGTGCAAACTTTGCGAGCCGTACGCCGAGGTCGCCGTCACTTAGCCACCTACACTCCGACGCAGTAACGGAGGTTGGGCATCGTGGTTCTGCTCTGGGTGGTTCTGGTGGTGGTGCTCCTCCTGTTCGAGTTGCACCACCTCGCTTTCTACTCGTTGTTCTTTGCCGTTGGTGCGTTCGCGGCGGGAATCGTGGCGCTCATCGCGCCGGACGCAATCGGGCTCCAGGCGCTGGTCGCCGTCGCCGTGTCGATCGCCGGCGTGATCCTCGTTCGGCCGTACGTGAGCAACACGTTTCACCGACACCGCGGCGGTCACGTGGCTCGTGGTGTGCACGGAGGTCTCGTCGGACAGGAAGCGGTGACACTGGACGAGGTCGGCGACGTCCACCAGGTGGGCCACGTCCGACTGGCGGGCGAGCGCTGGCTGGCCATCACGGGAGGTACTCCGATCGGAGCGGGACGTGCGGTCGTCGTCACCGCGGTACGGGGCACCACCCTCGAGGTGTGGCCTTCCGACCTCAACGCATTCGATGTTCCGCCGCCGCAACTAGGAAGCGCGCCTGATGGCGCAGAGGGGACTGTCTCATGAGCGCTGGAGCGTTGGTAGCCCTCGCGGTGCTCGCGCTGATCGTGATCGTGGCGCTCACCGCGCTGAGCCAGATGATCAACATCGTCCAGCAGGGTCAAGTGGGCGTGGTCAAGCGATTGGGCGAGTATCAGCGCACCCACGAACCGGGTCTCGTCATCATCGCCCCGTTCATCGAGGGGTTGCAGCGGGTCGACATGCGCGAGATCCCGAGGCCCGGGGATCGTCAAGAGGTCATCACGAAGGACAACGTCGTCGTCACGGTCAACGCCACGATCTTCACGCAGATCGTCGACGCCAAGCAGGCGCTGTTCAGCGTGGCCAACTTCGACGTCGCCATCGACGCGCTGGCGCGCACCGCGCTCCGCTCGGTCATCGGCACCATGACACTCGATCAAGCGCTGTCCGAGCGCGAGCGGATCAACACCGATGTGCAGCAGCAGATGGAGGTCGTCACCGACAAGTGGGGCATCCGCATCAGCCGCATCGAGATCGTGGAGATCGCGCCGCCCCCGCAGATCCTGCAGGCGCTCGCGCTGCAGAAGACCGCGGATCAGGAGAAGCGAGCCAGCATCCTGCAGTCAGAGGGTCAGCAGCAGTCGGCCATCAACGTGGCTGAAGGCGCGGCCCAGGCCACGATCCGCGCGGCGGAAGGCGAGAAGGCGGCCGCCATCCTGCGAGCGGAAGGCAATCGTCAAGCGGCGATCCTCGAATCCGAGGGTCGATCACAAGCGATCACCACCGTGTACGAGGCGATCAAGGCCGCCGATCCCGACAACAAGCTCGTCGCGATCCTTCAGCTCGACACGCTGTCGAAGTTCGCCGAAAGCGAGAACTCGACGATCGTCGTTCCCTACGAGAGCGTCGGCCTGATGGGCGCGGCCCAGGTGCTGAAAGGCGTGCTAGGCGACGGAGCCGGCAGCTCGTAGCTTCGCGACCTCGTCGTCGCTGAACTCCAATTCCTTCAACACGTCGTCGGTGTGCTGGCCCGCGTAGCACGCCTTGACGACAAGCTCACCTGGCGTTCGATCGAGACGGGGCGCGGGCGCGGGATGGCGCACACCGTCCACCTCGATGAACGTCGACCGGGCGACGTTGTGGGGATGCTCGGGGGCCTCGGCCAGCGACAGGATCGGTGCGACGCACGCGTCGCGACCGGCGAACTCCGCGGCCCACTCGTCGCGCGTGCGGGTGCGGAAGCATTCCGTGAAGACCGCTCGCAAGGCATCCCATTGCGTGCGGTCGTCGCGATCGGGCAACGCCATGGGATCGAGCCCGAGCCCGTCGAGGAGCTCGGCGTAGAACTGGGGCTCGATTGCGCCCACCGCGACGTAGCCGCCATCGGAGCACTCATACGTGTCGTAGAACGGCGCGCCGGTGTCGAGCATGTTCGTGCCGCGCTCGTCGCTCCAGAACCCGATCTGGCGAGCCGCGTAGAACGGCGCCATCAGCATCGCGGTGCCGTCGACCATCGCCGCGTCGACGACTTGACCCTGGCCGCTTCGACTGACCTCGACCAGTGCGCAGGCGATGCCATAGGCAAGGAGCAACCCCCCACCACCGAAGTCGCCGACGATGTTGAGTGGAGGCACGGGCGGTCCACCGGCTTTGCCGAAGGCGGCGAGCGCTCCGGCCAGGGCGATGTAGTCGATGTCGTGGCCGGCTCGATCGGCCAGCGGCCCTTCGCGGCCCCATCCGGTCATGCGGCCGTAGGTGAGGCGCGCGTTTCGCGCGTGACACTCGGCCGGCCCCACTCCGAGCCGCTCGGCGACGCCGGGGCGATATCCCTCGATGAGCACATCCGCACCGTCGACAAGCCGCAGGACGATGTCGCGGCCCGCATCGGACTTCAGATCGACGGCGATCGAACGGCGCCCCCGGTCGAGGACGGCGCCCGCCGCTCGGCTCGGATCGGCGAGTGCGGCGTCGGCCAACTTGTCGATGCGGACGACGTCGCACCCCATGTCGGAGAGGACCATCCCGCAGAACGGGATCGGCCCGATGCTCGCGAGCTCGACGACCTTGACGCCGGCGAGCGGCCCACCCATCGCTACCGCAAATCCCACTCAGACGTACACACTTTTGTGTACCTATGAGTGGGAT
>JBEEGD010000531.1:0-8621 GCA_041166685.1 Acidimicrobiaceae bacterium
TTGCGTTCCTCCGGTGTCAGCTTCGGATATCGCCCACTGTTCGCGTTTCCCACCACGACCTCCCGATCGAGTCGAATCGTTCTCGACTCGCCGAGATGTTGCGGTGATGCTCAGAACCCGCCACACAGTTCTGTGTGGCTATGAGGGGGAAAATCCTCGCGCCCGCTTCACCTGGTTCCAGACTTCCACCGCTCGGTCGGATGGGGAACCGCGCGGCGTCACCTCGACATAGTGCCCCTACGGCTGACGGCCGACGAAGGCGATGAGTTTCGTCTGTTCGTCGGCATCCACGGGCACGGCGACCCGGGGCCCGTAGTGGCCGCTTTGCCGCAGCATCTCGTCCATCGGTTCCATGCCTTCGACGAACCGGTGCACCTCGTCGGCGTCGAGGGTCTCGTCGAGGCCGGTGGCGCGCGCCAGATCCCAGGTGTGGATCAGGATGTCCGGGGTGCAGATGGTGTCGATCGTCTGCTCCAACGTGGAGCGGCCCATGCGGGTGTCGCGCTCGCGGCCGGCGACCTCGGGATCGTCGAGGGCCGACTGGATCGCGCCGTTGACAACGTCCCACGCGCCGCCGGGGTCCTCACTGAACGGTGGGATCGGAGGGTGCTCGATGCCCCACGTCCCGAAGAAGAAAGCTGGCAGCCACTCGACGAGGTGGCCGACGATGTCGCGGGCGACCCACCCCTCGCACGGCGCAGGGTTGTCCCAGGCCCCTTCGGGCACCGACGTCACCCGTTGTGTGAACTCTCCCGCGACCCTCTTGTAGCGCTCAGAGATCTCACTCATGGCCTTCGCTCCTCGCTCGTCTGCTCGTTCTACGAGT
Organism: Acidimicrobiaceae bacterium; assembly: GCA_041166685.1. Classification (GTDB taxonomy): domain Bacteria; phylum Actinomycetota; class Acidimicrobiia; order Acidimicrobiales; family JACDCH01; genus DASUCS01. The sequence continues at coordinate 827 of JBEEGD010000531.1, forward strand.
CCGACGACGAACGGCGCAGGAACTCATCGGCTCTCGACAGAACCTACGCTCCGGCCCGATGGTCGCCGTGTCCTACGCCCGCCGCCTGACCGACCTCGCGCTCGCCGCGCCCGAGCGGATCGCGCTGACCTGCGGCGCCGATCAGGTCACGAGAGCTGAGTTCGACGCGGCGGCGAACCGTCTCGCGCGCGATCTCGCATCACGCGGAGTCAAGGTCGGCGACATGGTCACGGTCGCGCTGCCGAACTCGGTGGAGTGGTTCGTCGCTGTTGCCGCGGCGTGGAAGATCGGGGCGGTCCCACAGCCGGTCTCCGCGCGTTTGCCCGATCGCGAGCTCCTCGCGATCGTTGAGCTCGCCGACCCAAAGGTCGTGTTCGGCGTCGAACCGGACAAGTTCGCGGACCGGACGTGTCTGCCATCCGGTTATGTCGCCTCTGCCGACATTGACGGCAGCCCGTTGCCCGACGCGGTGTCGCCCGCGTGGAAGGCGCCGACATCGGGGGGCTCGACCGGACGCCCGAAGCTGATCGTCTCGGGCGACCCGTCGACCATCGACCCCGACGCGCCGTCGCATTTGCTGTTCGAGCACGACCGCGTGTTCGTCCTGCCCGGGCCGCTGTATCACAACGGTCCCATCGTGTGGGCGTGCCAAGCGCTGCTCTACGGCAACCATGTCGTCGTGCTTCCCCGCTTCGACGCGGAGGCGACGCTCGCCGCCATCGACGAGCACAAGGCCGACATCGTCTACCTCGTCCCGACGATGATGAAACGCATCTGGCGGCTACCGGAGGATGTGCGTGACCGCTACGACCTGTCATCACTGCGATGGGTGTGGCACCTCGCCGAACCGTGTCCTGAGTGGTTGAAGCAGGTGTGGATCGACTGGCTCGGCGCGGACCGGATCATCGAGTTGTACGCCGGCACTGAAGCGCAGACCGCGACGGTGATCATCGGCACCGAGTGGCTCGAGCACAGGGGCTCGGTCGGGCGTCCGATCAACGGCGAGATCGTCATTCTCGATGCGGAAGGCAACGAGCTCCCGCCCGGAGGACAGGGCGAGGTGTGGTTGCGATCGAGTCGCGCGGAGCCGACGTACCACTACGTCGGCGCCGAAGCCCGTACACGCGAAGGCGGCTGGGAGTCGCTCGGCGACATGGGGCGGGTCGACGACGAGGGCTACCTCTACCTCGGCGATCGTCTGCAGGACATGATCCTGAGCGGCGGCGCCAACATCTACCCCGCGGAGGTCGAGGCAGCCATCCAAGAGCATCCCGCGGTCCGATCGGTCGTCGTGGTTGGGCTTCCGGACGACGACCTCGGTAGCCGTGTGCACGCGATCGTCGAGGCTGACCCATCTGCTGTCGGCGAGCACGAGCTCCTCGAGTTCCTCGGTGAGCGGCTCGTGCGGTACAAGATCCCGCGGAGCATCGAGTACGTCACTCAACCGTTGCGCGACGACGCCGGAAAGGTCCGCCGCGCGCAGCTGCGCGCTGAACGGCTGCCATCCGAGCCCCCGTCGCAGGCGAAGCGGCCAGGATCTGGTCAAGCGCAGAATTCGCGATGAGTTCTGGGAGGTCGCGACGTCCTAGAGGTGATATTCGACGCGCAGCCAACACAAGAGGAGTTCAAGATGAGTCTTCCGAAGGTCGCGACTCACGAGGAGTGGTTGGTTGCTCGCAAGGCTCTCCTCGTCAAGGAGAAGGAGCTCACCCGCAAGCGAGACGCCTTGAACGCCGAGCGCCGCCGACTCCCGATGGTGAGGATCGACAAGGACTACGTCTTCGAGAGTCCCGACGGAAAGGCCAGCCTGCTCGATCTGTTCGACGGCCGTCGCCAGCTCATCGTCCAGCACTTCATGTGGTTGTGGGATGACGACAAAGGTTGTCCGAGCTGCACGGCTGCGTCCGATGAGATCTCTGTCGGTCTCCTTGATCATCTGCGCGCGAGAGATACGACGTTGGTCGTCATCTCCCGCGGTCCGATCAACGAGATCGAGCGTTACAAGAAGACGAGAGGATGGACGTTCCCCTTCTTCTCCTCGTTCGGTAGCGACTTCAACTACGACTTCAACGTCACGATCGATGCGTCGGTGACGCCGATCATGTGGAACTACCGCACCATCGACGAACTCGAGCAGCACGGCATGGGTTGGATGGCCGAAGGGTCCTCCGAACAACCCGGCTACAGCATGTTCCTGCGAGATGGCGACGACATCTTCCACACGTACTCCATGTACGCGCGCGGGGCAGAGATGCTCGGCGGGTCGTACTACTTCCTCGACATGACCGCGCTCGGCCGGCAAGAGGAGTGGGAAGAACCGAAGGGTCGCGCCACCGATGCGCGCGGTGCGGTTCCCGACTTCTCGTCGTAGTAGCACGCGCGCTGACCCGCACCATGCCGACGTGGCTTCGTGCCCACTACGCCAACGAGCCGTTCACTTGTACAGTGACGTTCGCGGGTGGGGGGAAGCGGGCAGATGTCGAGTCACGAGAGTTGGGACCGCGCGACAGACGGCTTGGAACGTCCAACGCGCGAGGCCACGCCTGAAGCTCTGGATTTGCTGGTTCGCGCGGTTGTCGATGCGTTCGGCGATGCCGTGTGCATCAGCCACACCGCCGATCCCGAGTCCGACTGGCCGGGGGTCGTGGTCTATTCGAACAGCGCGTTTTCCCGGCTCGTTGCGCAACGCCCACCTGAAATGGTCGGACTTCGATGGGACCACCTGTGGCCCGACGCGGCCCACGCTCGCGAGTCGGGAGTGCGTGCCGACCTACGCGCCGGTCGGCCGATAAGGGAAGCCTTGGGCGGCGCGGCGCCCGATGGCACCGACATGTGGGTCGAAGTCGCCGTCCGCCCGATCGCCACTGGCGATGAGGGCTTGTTCGTCACCGTGATCCGGGACATCACGATCGAGCGCGCGGTGGAGGCGCAGTTGCGGCGCGAGCACCGCCAGTTGCAGGAGTCGCAGAACCTGGCCGGGCTCGGTACTTGGGAGTGGGACATCACCTTCGACTTGGTGCACTGGTCGGATCAGCTCTACGAGATCTTCGGTCTGGACCCCGAAGGCTTCGAAGCGACCTACGCGGCGTACCTCGAACGAGTCCACCCCGACGACCGGGAACTGGCTGCCGGCTGCGTGTTCCGTTGCCTGGAGACCCATCAACCGTTCGACGCCGACTACCGCACCGTGTTGCCGAACGGCGACATCCGTTGGGTCCACAGCCGCGGTCGAGTCGAAGTCGACACCGCCGGTGTTCCGGTGGCGATGACCGGCGTCTGCCAAGACATCACCGCCCGCAAAGAGCTCGAAGACGCGCTGCTGCACCAAAGCCTCCACGACCCGCTCACCGGATTGCCCAACCGATTCTTGCTCCTCGACCGCGTCGAACTGGCGCTCGGCCGAGCGCGACGAGCGCGTACCTCGGTGGCGGTGTGCTTCGTGGACGTCGATCACTTCAAACAAGTCAACGACAACGCCGGTCACGACGCCGGCGATGAGGTGCTGCGCCAAGTCGCGGCGAGGCTACGAGGCGCGGTCCGCCCCTCGGACACCGTGGCCCGTGTCGGCGGCGACGAGTTCGTCGTCATCGCCGAGGACGCGACGACCACCGCCGACGCGATCGTCGTTGGTGCCCGGCTCAACGACGCGCTGCGCTTCACGGTCAGCGCCTACGGCAAAGAGCACGCCGTGACGGTCAGCGTCGGCGTGGCGCTCGCCCGACCCGACGACCTTCCCACCATGCTGCTCTTCAAAGCCGACCAAGCCATGTACCGGGCCAAGCGCCTCGGCCGCGACCGTTCCGAACTCCACTCACCCGGCTCGAGCTGATCCGCGCCCGTTGCGGTACTAGCTCAAATCTGACGATCCGGCACGATGCGGACGCGGACTAGCGCGTTCGCGCCGCCGAAATGACCTCGCCGGGCTATATCGCTCTCGATCGCTCCTGACGATCCAACCTCAACAGTTGAATCAGGAGAGGATCACCATGAGGTCTCACCGTTTGGCCGCAACCGGCATTGCAATGGTTGCCGCGAGCGCGCTTGCCGGGGTGTCCGCGGCTCATGCGCAGACCGCGCCGGTCGCTGTCACCATCCCCGGCATCATCACCGTCTCCACGCCGCCGCTCGGCGCGGTCCTGGTCCCGCCGGTGGCGCTGCCGGGCAACGCCACCGGCACCGATGCGATGGTGGTGGTCTCGAACACCGACTATCACGTGACCGTGAAGGCGGACAACGCCAAGATGCTCCCGTGGATCGGCGCCTACTCGACTCCCAGTCTGGGTTCGGGGCTGAGCCTCGCGCCGCAAGCGCTGCTCGAGGGCCCGACGTTGACGGGAGTGAACCTCACCACCGCCGACCAGAAGATCATCTCCAGCAGCGGAGGTCTGGCCAACACCTACACCTTCAACTTCACGCAGCCGGTCGCCGCATCCGACGCGCTCGGGCTGTACCGCACGGTGCTGACGTACACCGTGTCTGCTGGCCTCTGACGCTTCGCGCCCTTCTCGTCACGTTGTTGTTGCTGGCCGCGTCATCCGCGGCCAGCGCGCAGCCAGCGGCCCCCGCGCAGCCGGCGACCGCGAGTCTGTCGGTCTCGCCGGACAAGGTCGAAGTCGACCTCTTCGACCGCAACATCGATCTGCCCTTCACCATCAGCGCGTCGCAGACCCAACCGGTGACGGTGGTGTTGTCGATCTCCGATCTGAGCCACGACCTCGACGGCACTCCGCAGTTCCCTGACGAACCTGCGCCCGTCCTCACCGTAGAGCCGTCGCGCGTGACGCTCGCACCCGGTACTTCCGTCAACGTGCGGGTCACCGGTTCGATCCCCGCAACCGCCACCGCCCTGTACGCCGGATTGGTCGCGGCCATCGACAAACCACCGAGTACGGGCGTCGACGTCGTGACCCGCATCGGCGTGCCGCTGTTGTTGCGCGGTCCGCAGCCGTGGCACCCCGCGGCGGTCATCGAGGACGTCGCGCTGCCGTCGGTCGCCGAGGGCCAGCCTCCGCGCGTTGAGGCCGTCATCCGTAACACCGGTGATGTTCACATCCGCCCATCCGGAACGTTCACGATTTTGAAGGACGGCAACGTCGTCGGCACTGCGGCCTTGCACGGGGATGCGGTGCTCCCGAGCTTGGCGCGGCGGCTCGGTGTGTCGTGGTCGCCACCGGATGGGTTGCGAGGCCCTCTCACCGCGCGGCTCGATCTCGATGAACCCGCCTCGACCGGTGAGCGGGATGGGCTGGGGTATCCGCCGCCGGTCGCCGTCCCCGGCGCGGGAGCGGCCAACGGACAGGCGCAGCCGGCGGGCGACGCGCGCAGCCGGCCAGGCACGACGAGCAATGGCGGCGGACGGATCCTCGCCGCGCTCATCGCGCTGCTCTTGATCGTCGCGGTAGCAGTCGCGGGGCTGCTGCAACGCCGGCGGTCCCGCACCCTTGCCGAGTCCGGCCGATGAATCTCGGCCTTCCGTGTCGTCGTACTCACTGTGCCGCCAAACGTCACGTACGCGACGGTGGTGCTGTCGCGCGACGAGGCTGAGGTCGCGAGCTGGACGTTGACCGGACGCGGTCGCCCCGACCTCGTCGTCATCGATTCATTGGCGCGGTACCAGCTGGCAGCGGGTCGCATGGGGTACTCGATGCGATTGCGAAATGCGACGCAGGAGCTTTGCGATCTCCTCGCCTTCGTGGGGCTATGCGTCGAGGCGGAGCGCCAGGCCGAACACCGCAAACAGGCTGGTGTCGAGGAACGCGTGCATCCCGGAGATTCGGTCGCCTGACACCTCGATCACTTGGAGCGCCCACGCGCGATGGCCGTTCTCGCCATCGCGTCGGTACTGCCCGAACGCGGCGCCTCCATTGGCGGCGGTCGCGATGAGGCGTGAACCGCGGCATTCGCTTCCTGGACCCAAGAACCAACTGCTGATGTGGGCCGGACCGCGGAGCCACATGGCGTACGGTGGCATCGACTGGATGGCGTCGTCGTGGAGCAGCGAGACGAGCCGCGACACGTCGTAGCGCTCGAACGCGTCGACGTACTGCGCGAGCAGGGCCTGTTGGTCAGCGTCTGCACGCGGCGTCGCGTCGAAATCCTGGCTCGCCAGGGTGGCGCGGGCGCGCTGGAGCGCGCTGTTCACCGACGCGACGCTCGTATCGAGTAACTCCGCCACTTCCGTGGCTTGCCACCGCAGCACTTCGCGCAGGATGAGCACTGCGCGCTGCTTGGCCGGCAGGTATTGAAGCGCCGCGACGAACGCGAGCCGGATGGTCTCCTTCGACGCGGCCAGTTCGGCCGGGTCGCTGTCGAGGGGGAGCACGTGCGAATCGGGCATGGGTGTCACCCATGCGTGCTCAGAACGCACCTTGCTCAGGTGCACGGGGTCGGGGGTGGTCGATGGCCCCATGTCCATCGGCCGGGCGCGGCGGTCGCGGCTGCGCAGCATGTCGAGGCACACATTCGTGGCGATCCGGTAGAGCCACGACCGCATGGCCGAGCGGCCTTCGAACCCGTCGATGCCACGCCACGCCCGCACCATCGTGTCCTGTACGGCATCTTCAGCCTCGAAGCTCGAGCCGAGCATCCGGTAGCAGTATCCGGTGAGCTGCCGGCGGTACTGCTCCAGATCCTCGGGACCTACGACGGTTGTCTCAATCTCGTCGGGTCGAGCAGCCACGGACACGCATCCTAGAGACACGATGATCCGTACCTCCCTCGTCGCACCGGCGAGAGCGGTGCCTCCATGCGGGTACGACTTCATTGCCGTTCAAAACTGATCCGTCCCGCGTCTCATGCCTTGACAGCTATATAGCTGAAAGACCATACTTGGACGATGGCCGTCGCATTCGAGGTGCTCGCCGAACCCAACCGGCGCCGAATCCTCGATCTGCTGCGGGTCGCCGAGCGCCCCGTGGGCGACTTGGTCGAACAGCTCGCGCTGAGCCAACCGGCGGTGTCAAAGCATCTGCGTGTGCTTCGCGAGTCCGGCTTCGTCGACGTGAGGGCCGACGCGCAACGCCGCCTGTATCGCGTGCGCGCCGAGCCGCTCAAAGAGATCGACGCGTGGCTCGCGCCCTATCGATCGATGTGGGCGGCGCGACTCGACGACCTCGAACGGCACCTGGACGCCATGCCCGACCCCGTACATGAAAGAGAGAACGATGACCGGAAGCGTCGCCGACCTCGGAGACCTCGAACGCCTGGATGACGAAGTGCGGGTGCGCTTCACTCGCCGGTTCCACCACTCGCCCGAGAAGGTCTGGAAGGCGTTGACCGATCGCGAGCACGTGAATCAATGGTTCCCGACGGACATCGAAGGGGACTGGGCTCCGGGCGCGCCGCTGCGCTTCGCATTTCGGGAGCACGACCTACCAGCTTTCGACGGGGAAGTCGTCGCGTACGACCCGCCGTCACTTCTCGAGTTCCGATGGGGCGACGAATTGCTGCACTTCGAACTGCGGCCGGACGGCGACGCCACCATGTTCACGTTGCTTGTGACGTTCGACGAAGTCGGCAAGGTCGCGCGCGACAGTGGCGGGTGGCATCAGTGCCTCGACATCCTGAAGCACGCCCTCGAGGGCGAGGCACCGCCGCCAGAGGACAAGACTGCGTGGAAGGACCTGTTCTCGCGGTACACCGAGCGCTTCGGGCCCGAAACCGCCACCATCGGACCGCCGCCCGGCATCGGCTACGACGAGTAACGATTACGACCGCAAGTCAGGCGGCAGGCCGAACACTCCGCTCTCAGGTCCGGTGCGGGCCATCGAGCGATAGCGGCGCTCGCCGAACCACC
>JBEEGD010000532.1:0-7694 GCA_041166685.1 Acidimicrobiaceae bacterium
GCGATCGGCCGCGATGGCGTGGACCCCGAGCTCCGTCAGCTCCGGGTGGTGCGGGTAGTCGGTGGTGGCAACGCCGGCGATCACAGCCACGGAGCGGGGACACTACCCTGACACGAGCGTCAGGTTCCCGGGGGTGACCGTATGGAGATCGACGACCTTGTGCTCGTGAGCGTCGACGACCATGTCGTGGAGCCGCCCGACATGTTCGAAGCCCACTTGCCCGACAAGTGGCGCGCCGTGGCGCCCCGCATGGTGCGGCGCGACGACGGCACCGACGTCTGGCTCTACGAAGGCAAGGAGATCGTGAACATCGGGCTCAATGCCGTCGCCGGTCGCCCGCCGGATGAGTACGGCATGGAGCCGACATCACTGCACGAGATGCGTCCCGGTTGCTACGACATCCACGAGCGTGTCCGCGACATGGACGCCAACGGCCTGCTCGGGTCGATGTGCTTCCCATCGTTCCCGAACCTTTGCGGTCAACTGTTCGCCCGTTCGAAGGACAAGGAGTCCGCGCTCCCGATCCTCAAGGCCTACAACGACTGGCACGTCGATGAGTGGTGCGGCACCTACCCGGGGCGCTTCATCCCTTTGATGCTCCCGCCGATCTGGGACCCAGCGGAGATGGCCATCGAGGTGCGGCGCATGGCAGCCAAGGGTTGCCATGCGGTCTCGTTCTCCGAGAACCCCGAGAAGCTCAAGCTGCCGAGCTTTCACTCCGATCACTGGGACCCGTTCTGGCAGGCGTGTTCCGACGAAGGCACGATCGTCTGTCTGCACATCGGTTCGTCGTCGCAACTGGTCGTGACCGCCCAGGACGCGCCGATCGACGTGCTCATCACCTTGCAGCCGGTGAACATCTTGCAATGTGCCGCCGACCTCATGTGGTCGCCGATACTGCGCAAGTTCCCCGACCTCCGCATCGCGCTGTCCGAAGGCGGCATCGGCTGGATTCCCTACCTGCTCGAGCGGCTCGACTGGATCTACACGCGGCATCACGCGTGGACCGGACAGGACTTCGGTAGCCGGCTTCCGAGTGACGTGTTCCGCGAGAACATCGTCACGTGTTTCATCGACGACCCGACCGGGGTCGTCATCCGCGATCGAGTAGGGATCGACTCGATCTGCTGGGAGGCCGACTACCCGCACTCCGATTCCACGTGGCCGACGTCGCCCGAGTTCCTGATGAAGTCACTCGAGGGCGTACCCGACGTGGACATCGACAAGATCTCGCACCTCAACGCGATGCGGCATTTCCGCTTCGATCCGTTCTCCGTGCGCCCACGTGAGGAGTGCACGGTGGGTGCGTTGCGCCGCAAGGCCGCCGCTGCCGGTGTCGACATCTCACCTCTGTCTGTCGAGTCCCGCCGCACAGGACCGCGCGACACGAGTTCGACCTTCCTGACGAAGCGCCTCTGACGCTGCCGGCGTCCGATTTGCGACGCCTGTAACCATTCCGACTTGGCGACGTCTTGGTTGAGCGTGCGCACCCGTGACGCTCATCGCGCACAAGTTGAGCGCTACTACGCCGGCTACTCGGTGAACACCTGGGAGGTGCTCAGGCAAGCGGGCGTGCGCGGCCGGCCCGTGAATCTTCGGGCCGAGGATCTTCGCGGGCTCGATCACGACCATCGGGGCGGGGTCGCGGAGACCGACGCGGTGGCGGACGCACTCGACATCAGGATCGACGACGAGGTCGTCGATCTCGGTGCGGGACTGGGGGGCCCGGCCCGCCACCTGGCGTCGGAGCGCGGTTGTCGAGTCACCGCGGTCGAACTGACCGACGCAAGGGCCACCGGCGCTGAGTACCTCTCGGGTCTGCTCGGGCTCACCCAGCGGGTCCGGGTCGTCCAGGCGGACATGGTGCGCTTGCCGTTCGCGCCCGCGTCGTTCACCGCGTGTACCTGCATCGAGGCCCTTCTCCACGTCGCCGACAAGGCTGCCGTACTCCGTGAGTGCAGCCGAGTACTCCGGCCGGGTGGCCGTCTCGCGTTGGTCGACTGGATCGCGCGGCCGGCAATGAGCCACGCCGCGTCCTCTCGATTGAGCGCAGCAGTTGGTCTCGCGGTCGTGTTGCCGCTCGCCAGTCAGATCGCGATGGTGGAGGACGCGGGGTTCGACGTGGTCGAGCTGATCGATCTCACCGCAGCATGGCGAGCGCGTTCGCGAGACAACTGCGTCGAGGTTGCCGAGCTCATCGAACAAGGGGCCTTGGGTGGCGTTCGGCTCATCGCCCGCAAGTTGGACCAACTACAGGAGGAAGATTGATGGCAGGTGGCGGCGTGGGCACGAGCCCGGGGGACGCGAAGTCGGCGATACAGAAGTTCGACCTTTTCTTCGGGTCATTGGGGAAGGGCGAGCAGCGGGCCATCACCAACCTGGTCCAGGCGTCGCTGCAGGGCGGACACGAAGTCACCGGCTTCGCGGCCGGGGACGAGGCTGACGACTTCGCATTGGCGCTCACCGAAGAGAACGCGCCGCTGCTGGCCAAGGCGCTCGGACTGCCCGAGCGCTAACCCGCGCGTTCTCGAGGCAATAGGGGCCGGTAACCGGCCCCTTTTGCCTCGACTATGACGTGCGGCGGGTGACGGAGACGCGGTAGGCGCCTGACCTTGCCGCGAGGATCTTGTCGCCGGTCGGCTCGATCCCGTCGGTGAGGCGCGTCGGGTCGAACACGAGGACGTCGCCATCGACCTCGCGGTCGAATGCGAGCGCGGTGATCTCGAGTTCGCCGACCCGCACGTGCTCGCGGTCCTCGGGCCAGACCGCGGTCGGGTCGTCGATCGGATCGCCCTCAGCCGCCAGCTCGAGATCGAGGTGGAATACGGCTGGGCCTGACGCCAACCGCTCCTCCAGCTCGTCTCGGAGGTAGTGCTCGCCGCGCGCCGCCGCCTCCTCGTCGCTGACGGATGCTTCGCCCGTCGCCGGGATGAAGTGGTACCTGGCGGGTCGCACGGTGCCGTCGGGGGCCACGAACTTGAACGTGTGGATGGCGTTGTACTTGAGCAGGGCGTAGCTGGCCGGCATCGGCAGCGTGATCGCCGCGGTCACCGCGGGGACGGTTTCCGGATGCTCACCGAGAAAGGCGCCGACCTTGGCCATGTCGGGCGCGCCCGTCTCGGGATCGGGACGGCGGGCGATGTTGAACTCGATGAGTTCCTCGGGCGTGCGTACGAAGAAGCACGGAAGCGTGATGCCGATGATGTCAGTGGTCGTTCCGTCGCCGAGATACAGCTTCACGGCGATGCCTCGCGCGTCCCGAGTGTTGTCGGGGACCGAAGGGTCGCCCCCACCGTTGGAGAAGCGCACGTGCGCCCGCGTCGGCCCGGCCTGGAAGTGAGCGGCGCGGGTGATCGCTCCGGCGGCCGGAGTGGGCGTGAACGTCGCGGCACACAACACGCCTTTGGCGTGGGCGGCTCGATGCCCTTCGTGGACTCCGTATGCGCCGTTCAGTGCGTCGACAAGGCGCTCGGAGAGATCACCCATCTGGAAGAGAGTACGTCGGCGGCGCAGCCGCCGTCCGTTGCGGGTGGGCGGCGGGCGGGAGCGGTCTCTACGCTGCCGCTCCGTGGCGCGGGTCGTGTTCCTCATCATCGATGCGTTGCCGCCGCGGCACGTGTCGACATCGGCCACACCCACGCTCGCGGGACTGGCACAGGAGGGGGGCTCGTCGATCGGTCGGGCCGTGATGACCTCGGCGACCTACCCAAACCACGCGACGTTCGCGACCGGCGTCGACCCCCTTGTCCACGGCCTGCTCGCCAACTGGGTCGTCGTGGACGGACGGCCGCGGCCCGCCAACGAGGTCGGGCCCGCCGTGCCCACGATCTTCGATGCCTGCCGGAAAGCCGGACGCTCGTCAGCCGCGGTCGTCGGCGATCAGCACCTCATCGGCGTGATGGGGGCGCGATCGGCCGACGACCACTGGCCACACGACGGCGTGCTCGACGACGCCGTCACCCGCGACGGTCACGGCTACGCCGCCGATCACGAAGTGCTGCCCCGCCTGTTGCGCGTGCTCGAGGGCGATCGCCCGGATCTCGTTGTCGGCCATCTCAACGAGCCGGACACCGCCGCCCACATGTTCGGACCCGACAGTGACGGCGCGCTGGCGACCTACCACTCGACCGACGCGTGCGTCGCCACGATCGTCGAGGCGCTGCGGCCGACCTGGAACGACACGGTGTTCATCGCCGTCAGCGATCACGACCAGGAGACGGTCAATGCCGACGGTGTCATCGATCTCTATCCGCCCGCCGCCGCCACTGGGCTGCCGCTCATGCCGATTCCCGAGGGAAGCGCTGCCATCGTTTGGGGTGACGACGAGACCGACGGCGCGTGGCTCGATCGCGTCGACGGTGTCAGCGATCACGTCGAGCTCCGGCCTGGAGCGCGGTTGGTGGGCTGCGAGCCGGGCCGGTGGTTCTGTCCACCAGCGGGGTTTTTCGACGGGCCGCCCGAGCCGGGAACACACGGCGGCGTGCGCACACGTGCTCAAGTGGCAGTCGTCGCCGGCGGGCATCCTGACGCGATCGCCCTGGCAAGGATGTTGAACGATCGAGCTCAGATCGACGCGACCGCGTGGGCGCCAACGCTCGCGGAGCTGCTGAGCATCGACCGCAGTGCGTTGAGCAGCTCGATCGGGTCGGCGCTCGACCCGAACTCATAGCCGTCGGGCCGCACCAGCACTGCAACCGATCCGTCGCGCGACGCCACGTGACGGCCATCGATCGACTTCCACCATGTCGCGAGGTCGTCCGGAAGTCGGGGCTCGGCCTGCGCTCGCACTTCGAAGCTGCCGCCGGCATCTGCGACCCGTTGACCGCCTCCTTCGAGGATGACGCCGGTCGTGAGCCCCGGCATCTCGATGCGCTCAGGTTGCGGCGCGTCAGGGCTCAACATCATCGCGTCGCGAGCCGCAGCGACTTCTGGATCCGTCGTCTGCAAGAGACCTCCGAGCGCGACTGCGGTCTCGATGATCGAGCGGACGTGCGGACTGCGTTCGGTCTCGTACGTGTCGAGGAGTTCCTCGCCGGCCAGCCGGCGCAGCACGAGCGCGAGCTTCCAGACGAGATTGTGGGCGTCACGGACGCCAGAGCACATGCCTTGCCCCAGGAACGGCGGCATCTGATGAGCAGCATCACCGAGGAGGAACACGCGGCGGTCGCGCCACGAGTGCGCCATCACCGCGTGGAACGTGTACACCACGGCGCGCACGATCTCGACGTCGTCACGCGCGACCCACGGCGAGAGGAGCTCGGCAACGCGCTCGGGCCGCTCCATTTCGGTTGCGACCTCGTCGGGCAGGAGCATGAACTCCCAGCGCCGCCGCGCACCGCACATCGGGACGAAGGTCGTCGGTCGTGCGGGATCGCAGATCTGCTGCACGAGCGTCGGCAGCTCGACGTGGTGGCGCAGCACGGTGTCGACGACGAGCCACGGCTGGTCGAATCGCAGATCCTCCACTGGGAGACCCGTGTGTTTGCGCACGGTGCTGCGGGCGCCATCGGCGCCGAGCAGGTAGCGCGCCTGCAGGGTGTGCTCACGGCCGTCGCCCAAGTCGCGAACCGTGACCTCGACGTGATCATCGTGCTGGTCGAGCGACAGCACCTCATGTGCGAGGTGCACTGTGACGAGCGGATTGCGATCGATGCCAGCCCGCAGCGCTCGCTCGAGATCGGGTTGATAGAACATCCAACCCTGGCCCTCGGTCATGTCGAAGCGCAACAGCGCGTCTCCGTCAGCGTTGACGAAGTGCATGCCTTTCACCGGCGCGCACGTCGGCAGCACGTCGTCCGCGACTTCGAGCTGGTGCAGCACCCGCATGATCTCCGCGTCGAGGTGCGCGGCGCGCGGCAGGTGGTACACGGACGTCGTCGCCTCGAAGACTGCCGTCCGCAGTCCCGCCTGCCCGAGCAGGCCAGCGGCTACGGCGCCAACTGGCCCGTAGCCGACAACGACCGCGTCGATCATCGAGCGCCAGTGGCCATCAGTGCGCCGAGGTCTTCGGGCGCGATGAACGACGCCGGCACGGGAGGACCCCACGAGACGATGGCGCGCAGGTCGGCGAAGTCCTCGGCCTTCCACAACTCGTCATCGATGATGACATCGAGATCGCTCGCGTACTCCGCGAAGTTGCCAGCCGGGTCGCGCAGGTACCAGAAGAAGTTCGATCCGATGTGGTGGCGGCCGAGTCCCCACACGTGCCGGGAAGGGTCGGCGGCCAGCATGTGAGCACCGCCGCGACCCACCTCGTCGACGTCGTCGACCAACCATGATGTGTGGTGCAGGAACGTGACCGGCGCGCCTTGCACGAGCACATTGTGATGATCGGTCGAGCAGCGCAGGAACGCCCCGACACCGGGAACGCGATCGCTCACCTTGAAGCCAAGGCCCTCGGTGAAGAACTGACGCGTCGCGTCGGCATCCGGAGATCCGAGGACGACGTGCGAAAGTCGGCGCGGCCGCACTGGCTCGTCGCGGAGAACCGCGTCGGATCGCTCGCCAGCTCGCTCTGTCCGCCCCGGAGCGTTGTAGACGAGGGCGTCGGTCGCGTTGACCGCCACACGTGGCGCGATCGTGACGGTCACGGCCGTCCCGGTTGTCGGATCCTCGGTGCGCAGCGCGTCGTCGGCGCGCTTGGCGATTACGCCGATGGCGGCGAGCGAGCTCGCGAGGCGGTCGAGGTCGTCCGGGTCGTCGGCACCGATGCCGAGCTCGTGCAGCCCGCGCCGCGATGCGGGGACGAGGCGAAGCTGCTCACCTCCATCGGTCGTGGCGAATCGGCCGTCACCGAGGTCGTCGAGCCCGAAGTCGCGATAGAACGCGGCGGCCGCTTCGACATCCGGCACTCCGACGGTGACCTTGGTCAAGCGGTGGAGCGCCATCAGGTCTTCGCCTCGAGGTAGGAGGCGCCATAGGTCCGTTCGACGGTGAGCTCGAGGATCACGCGGTCGACGGCCGCCAACGCCTCGTCGGTCTGCGCTTCGCCTACGGGCGCATCGAGGATCCGCGCCACGATGCGGGCGGTCGGCTCGCCGACGCCCTCACGAAGGATGCGCGCGGACCCCTCGAGCGTGACGCAGGGGAACGGCTTCTCGACCCCTTGTACGCACATCGACGCGTAGCCAGTGCGCTCGACGTCGCGGGCCTTACCCCGCTTCGACTCCGTGGACATCAGGATGCGATCGCCGTCCCGAAGGAAGTACACCGTCGACTGGCGAGGCCTCCCGTCTTTGCGAATCGTGGCGAGCACGCCAACGGGAATCGTGTCGAGGAACTGCGCCACGGCGTCGTCCATCAGTCCAGTCCCTCCGCGGTGTCGGGCTCGTCGATGACGGGGTTCTCGAGCACGCCGATGCCCTCGATCTCGATGCGCACGACGTCGCCCGCCTTCAACAGGCCGGGCGGCTTCATGGCGATTCCCACCCCGGCGGGTGTGCCGGTCGAGATCACGTCACCCGGCTCGAGCGTGAACGCGGTCGAGAGGTGCTCGACCATGTCGAAGCAGTCGTAGATCAAGTCATCCGTCTTGCCGTCTTGGCGCAGCTCGTCGTTGACCCACGTGCGCAGCGACAGGCGATGCGGATCACCGAGCTCGTCGGGCGTCACGACCCATGGGCCCAGGGGGCCGTGGGTGTCGAACGACTTGCCCATCGTCATCGTCGGAGTGCGCACCTGCCAGTCGCGAACGC
>JBEEGD010000533.1:0-16053 GCA_041166685.1 Acidimicrobiaceae bacterium
GATCCTCAAAGCCCTGGATCGTGACGGGGCCGTGATCGTCGAGGGGCTCCTGTCCCTCGACGTGGTGCAGCGGGTGAACGCGGAGGTTGACGGCGCGCTCGATCGGGCCGACCCGAACGAAGCGATGTTCAATCCGATCATGCATGCGTTCCACGGCGCGTTCACGAAGCAAGTCGCCGGCGCCGCCGGCATCTCGAGGACGTTCGCCACGGACGTGATGTGCCATCCGCTCCTGCTCGCGCTGGCGGATCACATCCTGTTGCCGGCGTGCGCTCGGTACCAGCTGAACATCGGCCACCTCCTGCAGCGCGGGCCGGGCTCGGAAGCGCAATTCCTCCATCGTGACGAGCTCGTGTGGAGCGACGTACCCCGCCCGGCTCCCGAACTGCAGTTGGCGTCGGTCATCGCGTTCGTCGACTTCACGCGTGACAACGGCGCGACGCGTGTCGTGCCCGGCAGCCATCGTTGGCCCGACCGCGAGCTTCCGCCCATGGAGCAGGCGCTGCGACCGCCGCCCGAGCCGATCGCGTACGCCGAGATGCCCGCTGGTTCGGCGGTCATCTACACCGGCGGCACGATCCACGGGGGTGGTGCGAACTCCACGGACGTGCAGCGGCGCGGGGCGCACCTCAGCTACTGCTTGGGGTGGTTGCGCACCGAGGAGAACAACTACCTCGCAGTGCCGCCGAGTCTCGCAGCCGGGTTGCCACGTCAGGCGCAAGAGCTGCTGGGCTACGCGGTACACGACAGCATCCCGCGCGGCGGCGGCTACCTCGGAATGCTTCGTATGCAAGACCCAGTCGACCTGCTCCAGCGAGGCGAGCTGACCAACTAACTCAGCGCCGCCAGCAAGGGGCGGTGGTCACTGACGTCGGCCTCGCCCACAGTGACGTCGGTGATCGTGAAGCCGGCGACGGCGATGTGATCGATGCGTTGTACGGGCGCCCACGCGGGTTCGGTGGGTCCCCCACCCGCGAGCACGAAGCCGGCGGCGCGCATGCGCTCGTCGATGTCCTCCGGGCGAAGGTTGAGGTCCCCGAGCAACACACACGGCCGCGCCGCTGCAAGCCGGTGCAGGAGCGCGTCGAGCTGTCGCCGTGCGGCGCGCTGCTCGTTCTGCAAATGGGTCGTCACAACGGTGAGCTCACGACCGTCCACCCGCACCTCGGCACGCAATGCGACTCGGGGCTGCCCGGCGTGGTGCGGTAGATCGATCACTTCGTGGTGCACGATCTCACCTCGTACGAACAGCGCGACTCCGTCAGTTCCGATGATCGCGAGGCGTCGCGCTGGCGCGTACGCGTACTCCGAGGTCCCTATTGCTCGCGCGATCAGGGCCGGTTGATCAGCGAACCACGAGCGGATGACACGACGCTCGACTTCCTGCACGGCGAGCACATCGACGTCGAGGCGTTGGACCGAGGCGACAAGCTGGCGATTCGACGTGAAGCCTCGACGCGGCCGTCCGTGACGGGTGTTCCAGGTGGCGACTCTCACCGGTGCACGTACAGCACCATGCCGTCGACGTCCTGCGCTCTCACATAGTTCGCCTCGACATAGGCGCCGAACCTCGGGAAGCGATCGAGGGCGAATGAGGTCCCGACCGATGCATCGACGATCAGTGCTGGTGGGTGCGCGGCGAGGTCAGTCTCGAAGTCGTCCCACGCGCCCTCCACTGCGAACTGCTCGCCGACGTGCTGAGCACTGCGTCCACCACCGAACCCGGTGAGGAACCCCGACGTGAGAAAGCGTGTCGCGGGTCGGCGGTCGGACGCCCAGTACGCCTCAGGAAACTGACCCCACACAAAAATGCGGTCGCTCGGCGCGGTGCGGGCGTCGATGGCCGCTGCGACGCGATCGTACGAGTGCAGCAGCTTCGGATGCGCGACGACCGCGAGCACAGAGAAAACCGCGACAGATGCGAAGGCCAAGACCGCGGTGCGGAGGTAGTCGCGGCGCTTGGCGTTCGCGAGCGTGCCTGCAGCCAGCAGCGAGAACGGCGGTGCGACCTGCAAGAAGTAGTGGCCAAAGAAACGAAATCCCGCAGCCGCGCCGACGACCGCCGCCGCCAGCCACAGCCAGAGGTCGAGGTCCGCGCTTCGCCGGCGCCATGCGCCCACCACGAGGATGAGCGCACCGAGGTTGGCGGCCAGGAAGACCGCCAGACCGGAGGCGCCGCGTCCGAGTACGACCGACCAGGAACCGCTGGCGTCGAGGTAGCTGCCGGTCCCGGTGAACACCCAGAAGAAGAAGTCGCCCCATCCGAACAGCAACCCTGCGGCCGCGATCGGCACGACGAAGGCGACACCGAGACGCGCGAGCCCTGAGCCGCGATCGCGACGCCATGCGAGGTACGCGAGCGGAAGCAGTGTCGTCGCGCCAACCTGTTTGGCGAGCGTTGCGCCCGCGACGGCCAGCCCCGCGCCGACGGTTCGCCCCCGGTCCGCAAGGAACATCGACGCGCACATCAACGGAAGCATGAACACTTCGAAGCTGGCTGGCTGCCCGTCCTCGACGACGAGCCCGACGCTGGCCACGAGATACAACATCGCCGCGCCGAACGCCGCACCATCGCCCCATCGACGGCGAGCGATTGCGGCAACGAGCAGCGCGGTGGCGCCGTGGGCGACGACCGCGAGGAAGCGCACCCATACCAGCTCGTCGGACCCCGTCAGCCGTGACGTGGCGGCATAGAGATACGGGACGAGCGGCGGCTTGCGGTCCACCACGTCGCGGTACAGATGGCCACCTTCGTTGATCACCTGGGCTTGGGTGGCGAGGAACGCTTCGTCGGGGTTCAACACCTCCGAGCGCACGAAGCCCGGGAGATGCGTGATGGCCGCGACCGCCGCGACGGCGAGCACAAGGCGCCAGCCCTTGAACCAGCGGTGCGAGGGGGTACGCGTGGGTTCGGCGTCGAGGACCTGCACGGGAGCACCAGTCTTGCCGTTGTTGCGACTCCGCTACATCTCCCGGCCCATGTCGTGGAAGCGGGCGGATTGTGGCAGCCAGGCGAGGCGAACGGTTCCAGTCGGGCCGCTGCGGTGCTTGGCGATGATGACCTCGGCCATGTCTCGATCGGTGGTCTCGGGGTTGTACACCTGGTCTCGGTACAGGAAGGCGACGACGTCGGCATCCTGCTCCAGCGAACCCGACTCACGAAGGTCGGAGAGCATCGGACGCTTGTCGGCCCGGGCCTCGAGTTGGCGGTTCAGCTGCGCGCAGGCGACGACCGGCGTCTCCAACTCGCGCGCCAGGATCTTCAGGTTGCGGCTGATCTCGGAGACCTCGACCTGACGGCTTTCGCGATCGGTACGACCGGTCATGAGCTGGATGTAGTCGACGATGATGACGCCGAGGTTGCCGACGCGGCTTTTCAGTCGCCGGGCTTTTGCGCGGATGTCCATCACGGTCAGCATGGCGTTGTCGTCCACGTACAACGGCGCCGGCGAGAGACGGCCGACGGCGTGGTTGATGCGCGTCCAGTCATTCGTCGTCAGCCGGCCCGTACGCAGCCGTTTGCCGTCTACGTTCGCTTCCGCGGCGATGAGCCGCTCAGTGACCTCGAGTTGGCTCATCTCGAGA
Source organism: Acidimicrobiaceae bacterium (assembly GCA_041166685.1). Taxonomy (GTDB): domain Bacteria; phylum Actinomycetota; class Acidimicrobiia; order Acidimicrobiales; family JACDCH01; genus DASUCS01. Next base: position 3,586 of record JBEEGD010000533.1, read on the forward strand.
GAGAAGAGCATCACCGGCTTGCCGACCGTCACCGCCGCGTGCCGCGCCATGCCGAGCGCAAAAGCCGTGTTGTGCGTCGGGATCATCGACTCGCCCGCGAGGTACATGTGGCGAGGCGAATCGACCGCGATGCAGCGCACAGGAACCGAGGGCACCGGCCGGATCGCGGTGATCGCACGACGCGAGCTGCGACCGAGCGACGTCCAGCGGAACCGGAACGCAGTGACCCGTCGGCCGTCGAGCAGACGCATCGCTCGTTCGCGTATCGGGCCTGGCTTGTACCCGAGCGAGCAGACGAGCTCACGCGCCTGTTCCAGGAGCTCACGGTTGACGAGACCCAGCTCGACGCTGCCGTCACCGTTCGTCACGCAGACCTCGGTGTCGAGCACACCATGGAGCAGGGCGAATCGCTGCTCCCGGGACGCACGCAGGTACCCGGCCGGGATGTTGTGGAGCTTGCTGAGCCAGCACCCGAGTACGTAGGGGTCGACCGGCAAGTCTTGTTCGGGCAGATCGAGCGCATGTGCGACCGGCACATGCCAGTTCGGTCGCCGTCCATCCGAACCGCGGACGCCTTCGTCGACCATCTGCTGTGTTGTGACGACGCGCGGTTCCCATCGTTGCGGACCAAGCTCGCGAGCAACGGCGAACCACTGGTGGTCGGCATCTGCGACCATCACGGAGCCGTCATCGAACTCGACCTCGTAGCACCGCCGGTCGTACTGCACGGGGGTCGCGTAGGTGACCGTGCACGGCTGACCCAGGTCGTCGAGCACCGAGTCGCCGGCGCACAAGTCGCCCATCGTGGTCCAGCCATCGGGTGTCGGGATCGGAGTGTCGAGGCTCAGGGCTTTGCCCATGCTCGGCCGCGCACCTACCACGACCAGTGAGCTCGGTTGTAGGCCGGCGAGGAGCTCGTCGAGATCGGCATAGCCGGTGGCCAAACCGGTGACGGCCTCTTTGCGCTCGTACAGCTGCTCGAGCCGGTCGAGCAGCGGGCCCAACATCTCTTGGATCACCTTGGTCGAGTCGGCCATCCGCCGTTCGGCCACGGAGAACACCATCGACTCGGCTTCATCGATCGTCTTGGTGACGTCGTCGGGCAGGCCGTACGCCTTCTCGGCGATCTCGCCGGCGACGTAGATCATGCGGCGAAGCAGTGCATGCTCTTCGAAGATCTTGGCGTACCGACCGGCGCTGGTGGTGGCGGGCGTGTTGGCTTGCAACCCGACCAGAGCGACCTGACCGCCGATGCTGTCGAGCAGCCCGGCGCGCCGCAGCTCTTCCGCCACCGTGATGGGATCGGAGGGCTCGCCCGCGCCGTAGAGCGACGTGATGGCCTCGAAGACGTGACCGTGCGCCGGCTTGTAGAAGTCGTCGACGCCGACGGTCTCTACCGCTGCGGCAATCGCGTCTTTCGACAGCAACATGGCACCGAGCAATGACTCCTCGGCCTGCAGGTTGTGCGGCGGGACTCGCCCGGCGCGCGGTGCTCCCCGAGATTCATCGTTTGGTCGCCCGTCCGCCATCGCCCATTCACCTTGCCGCGGGCGACTTGTGGATCGATAGGCCGATCTTGTTGTGGACGGGTTGTGGACACACCCCCGCATCTTGACGACGGGGTATGACAATGAGCCCGAAGGGTCAGGCGCTGACAACCTCGACCGTGATCGCGAACTCGACATCGGGGTGCAGACGAGTCGGTACCTGGTGAGTGCCGAGCGACTTGATCGGCTCGTCGAGGTGCAGCTTTCGACGATCCAGCTCGATCCCCGTCTGCTCTTGCACCGCGGTCGCCACGTCGCTCGACGTGACGGACCCGAACAGCCGTCCTTCGGCACCCGCCTTCGCCTTGACGGTGATCACCTTGGGTACGAGCGATTGCGCGACCTCTTCGGCCGCGCCCCGATCCTTCGCGTCCCGAACGTCGCGAGCTCGCCGCATGGAACCGGCCTGGTCGATGTTGCCGGACGTCGCCTTCAGCGCGAAGCCCTTCGGCACGAGGTAGTTCCGGGCGAACCCATCGGCAACTTCAACGATGTCGCCCTTCTTGCCCACGTCAGCGACATCGGATCGCAGAATCACCTTCATTGCGGCGTCTGCTCGCCGTCGAGATCACCGAGATCCTCCTCCACCACGTCGCCGAGCACGACGTCGCCGAGTAGCTCGTCGAGGCCGGTGTCACCATCCTCGGGGCCACCTTCGCCGTCGCGTGATGGCGGCGGGCCCTGGGGACGCGGCGGAGGACCGTCGGCCCGTCCGGGGCCTCCCGGACCCCGGTCGCGGGACGTGCGCTGCGTCGTGACCCGGTTGGTGTACGGCAGCAGCGCCATCTCCCGAGCGTTCTTGATCGCCCGCGCCACCTCACGCTGTTGCTGCGCATCGTTGCCGGTCACCCGGCGAGCGCGGATCTTGGCGCGATCGGACATGAACCGGCGCAACAGGTTGATGTCCTTGTAGTCGATGTAGTCGACGCTCTCTTGGACGAGAACGCTCGTCTTCTTCTTCGAGCGCCGAGCATTGTCTTTGTTCTTGGTGCGGGGAGCCTTTTTCGCCACGGTTAGAAGGGCTCCTCATCGCCACCGGCATAGACCGGAGCGGGCTCATTCGTCGCTGGCCGGCTGCCACCACCACCGCTCGACTCGCCGCCTTCGCGACGCTCGTTCTTCGTGATGTCGACGGTGGCCCACCGCAGGCTCGGACCGAGCTCGTCGGCCACCACCTCGACGACCGAGCGCTTGTCGCCTTCCTGAGTCTCCCAGGAACGCTGCTCGAGCCGGCCGCTCACGAGAATGCGCGCGCCCTTCTGCAGCGAGTTGGACGCGTTCTCGCCGAGCGTTCCCCACGCGGTGACGTTGAAGAACGACGTCTGCTCTTCCCATTGGCCGTTCTTCTGGTACCGGCGGTTGACCGCCATTCCGAACGTGGCGACCGCCTGTCCGGCGGGCGTGAAGCGCAGCTCGGGATCACGGGTGATGTTGCCAACCAAGGTCACGGTGTTGTCAGGCATGCAAAGTCTCCTCAGGTCATCCGGCGGGTGCCGGGGCCTGCTCGCCGAGAAGGCCACGGCGGGTGGCCTCGCGGTCGGGCAGTCGAATCAGCTTGTGGCGGACGATGTCGTCCGCGAGCCGTAGCTGGCGCTCGAGATCGTCGAGCGCGCCGGCCTCGGCCAGGATCTCGAAGACGATGTAGAAACCTTCCGTCTTGTGATCGATCTCGTAGGCGAAGCGGCGCCGGCCCCAGCGTTCGGTGTTCTTGATCTCACCTTGCTTGGCCTGCACCTGCTCGCCGATGCGGCGGATGGCGGCGTCGACGCCGGCGTCGTCGGCCGTTCCGTCGACGATGACCATGAGTTCGTAGGCTCGCATGATCGAGTGATTACCTCCCAGTGGACCCGGCGGTGCCGGAGCCCCGCGGGTGCGGAGCAGGGCCTCGATTGAACCGTGCGAGCGTAGCCGCGTCTCTCATCGGCCACATCATGCAAGAGGGGTGTGACATCACTCAGATCAAACGCAGCCGGACTTCTCGTCGACCACGGTGGACGCCGGGGTGATCCCGAGCGTCGAGATTCGTCCCTGCCGAACCTCGATGGCGAGGCGATAGGGGCCCACTGGCGGATACAGCTGACAATCCGGGGTGTCGCCGCAGGGCTGCATGTCCACGGCTGACACCAATGTGCCCGCGCTACTCACGAAGGCGATCGACAGCGGCATCGGGGTGTTGCGCATCCAAAACGCCTCCTCGGTGTCCGCGTCGTAGCGGAAGAGCATGCCGTCGTAGCCACCGAGTGTCGGGTCGGTGACCGTCATCAGTCCTCGGGATCGCTGCGCCGCCGTGGACGCCAGCAGGAGACACCACGAGAGCACCTGGTCCGCCGTTCGCACGGTGACGCGGGTCTCTTCGAAGTTCGGTAGCGGAACGCGGTGCTTCGCGCCGGACGAAGACGCGACATAGGGATCCGGCGGGTTGTTCGCCCCTTTCGTCACACAGCCGATGAGACCGAAGACGAGGACGACGCTGATCAACCAACGCAGCACGACCAGACCCGTCGGGGACTCGAGCTTCGCGAACGGCGCGGTCACGCCGTCTTGCTACCACCCCCGTAGAGACCCAGCGCTTCACTCACATCGCCGGCAAGGTGGTAGCTCTCTTCGTCCGCGGGGAATCGGCCAGCCCGCACGTCGTCCGCGAAGGCGGTGAGCGCGGCGATGCCATCAGCCTTCAATGACGCGTACCGGCGCACGAACTTCGGGATGATGCGATCCTCGAGGCCAAGCACGTCGTGGAACACCAGCACCTGGCCGTCGCAGTGGGGCCCGGCGCCGATGCCGATCGTGGGGATCGACACTGCATCGGTCACGATGCGAGCGACCTCGTCGGGCACGCCTTCGAGCACGATCGAGAAGCAGCCGGCATCTTCCAGCGCTTTGGCATCGTCGACCAGCGCCAGCGCGGCCGATACTTCGCGGCCTTGCACCTTGAAGCCACCCATTGCGTGCATCGATTGGGGGGTCAGCCCGAGGTGACCCATCACGGGTATCTCGGCGTCGAGGATCCGTTCGACCATCGGCACTCGCTTGCGACCACCCTCGAGCTTCACCGCCTGCGCCCCGGCCTGCACGAGGCGGGCCGCATTGCGAACTGTCTCCTCGACCGACACGTGGTAGCTCATCCACGGCATGTCGCCGACGATGAGAGGTCGTGGTCGCGCGCGGGCGACGGCGGCCACGTGATGGGCCATGTCGTCGACCGTGACCTGCAATGTGTCGTCGTAGCCCAACACCACCATCGCGAGAGAGTCGCCCACGAGGATGAGGTCGACGCCGGCTTCGTCGGCCATACGCGCTCCGGGCGCGTCGTACGCGGTGACCATCACGAGCGGATCGCTACCGGCGCGGACCTTGCGGGTCCGAACCGAGGGTGCGGTGATCGATGCGGCCATTGCGGCCTCCTTTCCCGTCCAGCGCCCTATGGCTGCCGGCGGTGGTCCGACTGTACCGTCCACGTCGTGCCGGAGACCAGTCGCTGTGAGTCGTGCGGCCGGGACGACGAGGAGGTCGTCTCAGTACGCCGCGTTTACGTCACGCCGGAGACTTGGGACAGTGAAGGCAAAGTCGACGTGATGGACGAGGTGGAGCACTGGTGCTTCGCGTGCCGCAGCCACTATCCCCATCAGGAGGTCGAGGACAAGGCCTGAATCAGCGCGGGAAGCGAGTCGGTGCCGTCGAAGCGATGGTCACCGTCGTGGACGAAGAGTCGGGTTCCCCCGCGACCGCCCGCGGCCTCGTAGGCGGCCTGCGCGGTTTCGAGCGTCGCCTTGGCCGCGTCGAGCGGAAAGATCAGGTCGTCCTCCGCGTTCTCGGCGATGAGGGGGCGAGGGGCGATCAGTCCGACAAGGGCGGGGTGGTCGATCTCGCCGGCCATTCCGGGCAGCACTTGCGAACCGCACAGGTTCCACGGAACTCGATGGGACGACGCAATCGACGCCAGCGCGCAACTCACGAGCGCGGCGGCGACACGTTCGTCCCACGCGGCGAGGAACAACGTGATCGTTCCGCCGTACGACCAACCGCACGCGCCCATGCGCTGCTCATCCACGTACGGGAGTCCTTGCAGCACGTCGAGGCACCGCGCCATGTCCCATAGGTTCTGAGCGAAGGGCGTCGTTCCGACGAGGATGCCGTTCACCAGATCGACGTCGCAGTGGTAGTGGTCGTCAGGCGTCCAGTCGGAACGCTCACCGAAGCCACGCAGATCGGGGGCGAGCACGACGAGACCGGCGCTCGCCAGCCGATGCGCGTAGTCCGCGTTCGCGGCTCCCTCGTCAACGCCGACACCGCCAGGTGTGCTGATCGTGTCCTTTGTCGTGCCGTGGCCATGGACCGCGAGCACCGCCGGACGGGGCTCACCGTCGTCGGCACCGTCGGGCACCAGCAACAACGCGGGGACCGACATCGCCGCCTCGGCGTCGAACACGATGCGCTCGACGCGATAGCCATCGCGCTGCTCGACATCGGTGACCTCGACATCGGCCTCGACCATCGCGGGCAGCGCACCGAGCAGCTCATGCAACCGCTCGCGTGTCAACACCGGCGGCGCCGTGACGCTGTCGACTCGAAGTCGCCAGTACGCCCACGGCGAGAAATTCCGGTGCTTCGGCATCAGTTGATCGACGGTGGCCCGCCGCCGCCGTCCGTGGTGGTCGTCGGCGCGGGGGTCGTCGTGGTCGAGCTGTCAGACGGCGTGGTGGTCGCGGTGGTCGTCGTCGACGAACCGGACGTGGATGTGGTCGATGAGTCGGGCACCGTCGTGTCGGTAGACGAGGTCGTCGTGAGGTCAGGGTTGAGGACCTTCCCTGGGAACGAACCCGGATCGACGAAGGAGCCCACATCCGCGCCGTTGGTGATGCTCTGCATGTAGTTGCGCCAGATCGTCGCCGGGAATGTCCCACCGAACACGACCCGACCGTGCACGTTGGTCATGAAGCGCTCAGGATCGTCTGGCCCGTTCCGGTAGCCCATCCATACCGCGGTCGTGTAGCCGTTGGGTGTGAAGCCGACGAACCACGCGTCCTTGTTGTCTTCGGTCGTCCCGGTCTTGCCGGCGATTGGTTTGCCGAAGTACGCACCGCTGCCCGTCCCGCCATGAACCACTCCCTGCAAGCAGTAGGTGACGAGGTCGGACTGTTGCTTGGTCAGCGGTTGTGTGTGGGGCTGATCGAACGTCACGACGGTGCCGTCCAGGCGTTCGACCTTGATGATCGCGGTCGGCTGGATGTGCGTGCCCCGATGAGCGAACGTCGAGTAGCCCGACGCCATGTCGAGCGGAAACACCTCACCGGTACCGAGCACGAGCGAGTTCACCTCCGGCAGCGCCGAAGTGATGCCCATCTCCTTGGCGAGTGGTATGACGTTCTGTGGGTGCACCTTCAACATCAGCTGCGCGAACACGGTGTTGGAAGAATGCTTCGTTGCGTCGATCAAGTTGAGCACGCCAGTACTCGATTCCGCGTTGTGCACCTTCCAATCGCGCCCGGCGTTGGCTTTCGGTAGGACGATCTCGCTCGGCGACTCGAATTGCGACTGCAACGAAATACCCTGCTTGACGGCCGCGCTCAGCACGTAGGGCTTGAACGACGAGCCGGCGTGGCGGCCACTTCCGCCGCCCCCCGGAACCGCGAGGTTGACCTGATCACTGGCGTAATCGCGTCCTCCGATCATCGCCTTCACCTGCCCGTCGGGGTCGAGCGACACCAGTGAGGCGAGGGGATCGTCCGGACGATCGAGGGTGCTCGTCACCGAGTCCCACGCGGCCTGTTGCATGTTGAGGTCGAGCGTCGTGTACACCCGCAAGCCGCCGCCGAACAACTCTGCCTCCGAAAGGCCGTGTCGCTTGAGCTCTTGGACGACGTAGTCGCGGAAGTACTCGGTGCCGATGTCGGCGCGCTTGACGGGACCGAAGCCCTGCCGATCGGGCGGCCGCGTGACGATCGTGGCATTCGGGTCGTCTGCACTCCCGGGCGTGAACGGTCGCTTGTCCGCCGCGTCGAACTGCGCTCGGTCGATCTTCTTCATCTCGAGCAGGCCCTGCAGCACGCCGCGGCGGCGGGAGATCGCTTCATCGACCTGCTTGGGGCTGGCGCCGTCGGCAGTTTCTGGTGAGCGGATGAGACCCGCGAGATACGCCGCCTCCGGCAGTGTGACCTTGGCCAGTTCGTGGCCGAAATAGGTGCGCACGGCCGCGCCGATTCCATAGGCCCCCCGACCGAAGTACACGGTGTTCAGGTAGCGCTCGAGGATCTGCTGCTTCGTGAATTCCTGTTCGAGCTTGATCGACAGCACAGCCTCTTTGATCTTGCGCGAGAACGTGCGCTCGCTGGTCAGGTACACGTTCTTCACGTATTGCTGGGTGATCGTCGAGCCGCCTTGCGTGCTGCCTTGGTTGCGAAGGTCGGCCCACAACGCGCGCGCGGTGCCGAAGGGGTCGACCCCGCCATGGTCGAAGAACGTGCGGTCCTCGGCCGCGAGGACTGCATCGATCATGACCTGGGGCACCTGATCGAGCGCCACGTTCACGCGGTCCTGCTCGCCGTGCAGGCTGGCGATTGCGTTGCTGTCGTTGCAGTTGGACGTGACGTCTGACGCGCAGATGAACGAGGTCTGCGCCTGGATCCGCTCTGGTGGCAGCTCGATCTGCGCCAACGAATAGCCGATGCCCGCGACGGCGGCCACGAACAGCAGTCCGATGAGGAACAACCCGCGCCGCCAACGCCACAGGAGGCTGCGGCGCTTGCCGTTGGGCTTGAGATCGGAGGGACGAGCGGCGCGCCTGCGTCGCTTTCCCTTCGTCTTGCGAGTGCTACTCGGCATGGTGAGTCACTAGAGCCGGGCGGAGCGTACCAACGCGGCGGCGATCAGCCCGGTCAGGACCGAGACGGCAACGGCGAGCACGTTGACCGTTGCACCCACAGGACGATCGTCGTGGTCTGCGGCCACGAGCCACGGCGCAAGCGGCGCGTACTCGAGCTGGCTCCGAGTGCCGGTGAACAGCACGCCGGCGATCAACGCCGAAGCCAAGGCCAGCACGGTGCCATCGCTGTACGCGCGTAGATCGCCAAGACGCGTCCACGCCCACGACGTCGGGCGCACGACGAACCACACGCCGAGAGCGAGCGCGGCGCCGTCCACCACCCGCAATCGGGCGGCTCCACCGTCCGCCCGAGGCCGACGGAGGGCAAGGCCGAACAGCGTGGCTCCGAGGAGAAGGGACAGCGTGGCTCGCGGCCAACCGTGTGCGTCGGCCAACGCGTAGGTGAGTACGGCCGAGCCGGGGACGGCCGCGAGCAATGAGAGCGTTCCACCCAGCGCCAAGGCGACCACCGCGCCAGCGGCGAGAGGGCGAGTTCCTGTGGTTGTGCCCGCGACAGGACCGACGGCGGCGACGAGCGTCCAGGGCACGAGCACTGCACCGTACGCCGGTGACGCAAACCCCCGCACAACCGCAGGCACGAGCACCAACGCGGCGCCGCCAACCGCCAACGCCACCGCCAGCCATCGCCCGGTCGAGGTACCGGCCAGTGCCGGACCCAGACGTATGCCGAGCACAAGAGCGGCGGGAATGACCACCACGAGCGAGCGGCGGGACACGAGGGCCGCGACGGTCGCAACGAGCGCCACACCGACGACGACCGCCGTCACGCCCCCTCGACCACCAGCCCGCAGGCCCGCAGCCGCGACGACGACGCCAGTACCGACGAGTGCGATCAGCAACCGGTCGGCATCGCGCGCCATCGCCACCAAGATCACCGCGGCCGCGACTCCGAGCAGCGGACCGACCGTCGAGGGTCGCCCAGGTGAGCCCGCGGTGAGGCCGCACATCGCCACGGTCACCGCTGCGGCCACCGTCGGGCCGCGGACTGATCCACGCACGCTGAGCGCCAACAGCGCGGTCGCGCTGGCTGCGGCGAGCGCGAGATCATCGGGCGCGAGGCGGGCGACCTGAGGATGCTGCCCCGCGATGAGGAGCACGAGCGATCCGGCGGTGGCGAGCGCGCAACCGCCGGTCGTCCAGCGCTGGTCGTCGTTTGGCGCCGCCACGGCGAACGCGAGAATCACCGAAGCGAGCGGGGCGAGCAATGCGACCACGAGCAGGACCTCAGCCCACGTGTTCGACGTCAACGCGACACCCCCGCGCACACGACGGCGACCACGCCGCACGTCACCGCGGCCGGACCGAGCACACGGGCAAATCGCCTCGACCGCGCAAGTGCGGTGGTCAGTCCGATCGCGATCACGCTCGCAAGAACGCGCAGTGCCAGCGCGCCCCCCGGCGCAGGGCCCACGACCACGTCTGCAGCGGCCACGGCGAACGGCGCGACCGACAGGGCGACCAAGACGACGTTCTTCTTGAACAGCGGTGTCGCCGCGAGGACGAGGGCGACTGCGGCGAACCATGCCGACGCGACAGCCGCGGCCGAACCAGTCCAACCTGCGGGACCAAGCACCGCTTGCGCACCTGCGATCGCGCCAAGCGACGGCGAACCCCAACGCACGAGCGCAGCCAACAGCGCTGCGGCAGACGCGAGGCCGGACATCCGCCGTCCGGCACCGAAGCCGAGCAGCAGCGCCAACACGATGACGTCGCCGCGGGACAGCACCGCCAACGCGAAGGCTGCAACCAGTAGCGCGGCGCGCGGCATGGGAACGGAGTGTTCGGCTTGGAGTAGCGGCGTCGGTGCAGGTGGTGGCGCGTGATCAACGACGGTGCGCCGTCGAACGCGAAGACGAGATGTGGTCGGTGCAGTGTTCAGGAGCGGCGGCCGCGCCCGATGGGAAAGGCGCGGGCGAGATGGTTCCACGAGCACTCAGGGCAGACCTCGACGACGTAACACGCGAGGTCGTCCGATCGACGCGACAGCTTGGTGAGCTCGTCCTTTGACGTGATGCACCTGCCGAATGCCGGGAGACGCGGGCCGAACACATAGGACACGAGCACGACGTTGGCCATCTCACAGATCGGGCATTCGATCGAGGTCGCTTCGCCACATTCCCGGGCGGCCCGCACCAACTCGGGATGGGCGTCGCACACCTCATGCCGGGCCAAGCGCTTCTTGCGGAACTCGGACACCAGCGCTTGGCGCGCCAGCCGGTAATCCACGGTGCCGGGCTGGGTGACGGTCACCCCGCGGATCGCTTCGGGCCGGAACATCTGGGCTCGGAGGATACCTGTGCAGTGACTGCAGCACAGGACCGCGTTCGGCGAGCAATGTCTCGACACGATCTCACTCCCCTCCGGGTCGCTCGAACGTGAGTGTCGGCCGGCCCCTGGCGGCCTGCGGCCGCCCGGCGGGGCTGCCGACTCGGCGGTGCGTCGCAATGGGTTGCAGGATCGTCTACGCTCGATACATCGATCCGATACGTCGGGTCGCTATGCTCTGCTCAGCCCATGATCGACCTCGCCATCCTCGGACTGCTCACTGAGCACGAACTGCACGGCTACGAGCTGCGCAAGCGGCTGGCCGATCTGCCGGGGGCCCGATCAGGGGTCGTGTCGTTCGGCTCGCTGTATCCCGCGCTGGCTCGACTCGAGCGGGGCGGCTACGTGAAAGCGGTCGAGGCCAAGACCCGCACGGACAAGGCGCTGCCCTCGAGCGGATCTCTCGCAGGGGAACTGGCGGCGTTTCGCGCGAGACACCTCCCCAGCACCGGCGGGCGCAGCAAAAAGGTCTACGGCCTCACCCCGCGTGGAGAGGCACAGCTCATCGAGCTGCTCACCGATCCACAGCCCGCAGACGATCGGACCTTCGCGGTGAAGGTCGCCTTCTGCCGACATCTGTCCACCGAACAACGCCTCGAGCTGTTCGAGCGCAGGCGAGCCGAGCTGCTCGCCCGCGTCGCCGAGCGCCGTCGCGGCCCTGAACGCACGCTCGATCGCTACCTCCGCACCTTGCGCGAGCGCGACGACGCCACCTTGTCAACCGACCTCGCCTGGCTCGACCGGCTCATCGCCGACGAGAAGGCCGCTACGGAGGAAACCCCGTCATGAGCAAGCACGAAGCGCAAGCGAATCATCAGCACAGTGTGGGTTCTCGCCACGCAGCGGCGAGCAACACCCCGATTCGCCTAGCGATCGCCGGCGTCGGCAACTGCGCCAGCTCGTTGCTGCAGGGCATCGAGTTCTACAAGGACGCCGATCCCTCTGAGCGGGTTCCCGGTCTGATGCACGTCGAGCTCGGCGGGTATCACATCCGCGACATCGAGCTGGTGGCCGCCTTCGATGTCGACGCGGACAAGGTCGGCATCGACACCAGCAAGGCGATCTTCGCTGGACAGAACAACACCATCAAGTTCAGCGACGTGCCCCACCTCGGCGTCACGGTGCAACGTGCCCCGACGTTCGACGGCTTCGGCGAGTTCTACCGCGAGACGTGCGAAGAGTCACCCGCCGAACCGGTCGACGTCACCCAGGCGTTGCGCGACGCGCGAGTCGACGTGCTCGTGTCGTACTTGCCAGTCGGAAGTGAGCAGGCGCAGAAGCACTACGCCCAAGCCTGCCTCGACGCCGGCGTGGCCTTCGTGAACGCCATCCCGGTCTTCATCGCTTCCGACCCTGAATGGGCCGCGAAGTTCGAGGCCGCCGGTGTGCCCATCGTCGGTGACGACATCAAGAGCCAGGTCGGCGCAACCATCGTGCACCGCACACTCGCTCGCCTGTTCGAAGACCGCGGCACGACGATCGACCACACCTACCAGCTGAACTTCGGCGGCAACATGGACTTCAAGAACATGCTCGAGCGCAGCCGGTTGAAGTCGAAGAAGATCTCGAAGACGCAGTCGGTCACCAGCCAGATCGACGCGGGGATCAGCGACCACGACGTCCACATCGGTCCGTCCGACCATGTGCCGTGGCTCGACGATCGCAAGTGGGCGCTGATTCGGCTCGAGGGTCGCAACTTCGGCGACGTGCCGC